>NZ_JBVHLF010000020.1:105958-110213 GCF_055559155.1 Kitasatospora sp. NPDC024654 | reverse complement strand
TGGCGTTGACTTTTGGCACGCTGTTGAGTTCTCAAGGAACGGACACTTCCTTCAGACCGCTCTCGCAGGCCCTCCGGGCGTTTCGTTCATTCTGCATTCAGCTTATCAGACCCGATCCGCACTGTTTCCCGCGGCTCTTTCCCGACTCACTTCCCGCTGGCCTTTCGACCGCCTTCCGGCGCTTCAGATCCTAGCAGATCCTCCATGCCCTCCGGCCTTCAAGTGGCCTTCGCCGTAACCGACCTGACGGCCCGTCCGACGCCTCAAACCTTAGCCCAGCCCCGCTCCGAAAAGCGAATCCGGACCCACTCCCGGAAATGCAGACACGACAAAACAGACCGGCCCGCGACAGCGCGCGAAAAGCCGGGCTTCTTGCTGCGAATGGTGTTTCGAGAGAGTGGCCGCCCCGGGACCGTCCGCGCAGACGCGTGTCCGGTGCTCCCTGCCGAGCGACTAGGGAACACTACTCCCTGTGCTTGCCGGGGGCAACTCGGTGGCCACCCGGATGACCCGGGTGCAGCGGGCACGGCTGAGCTTCACGTACTCGCCGTTCGGCTGGTCGTTGGAGTCCACCCAGGCCCGCGCCGCCCCGTCGTCGCGCCCGCCGGCCAAGTGCCGCCTGACCAGACGGTCCGCCCGTACCTCGTCGGGCACCTCCAGGTACCAGACCTCCTGGAGCAGCGCGCGGGCCTGCGACCAGCCCGGCCCGTCGGCGGCGAGGTAGTTGCCCTCGGTGACGATGAGCCGGGCGGCGGGCGTGACCAGGTGGCGGGCGGCCACCGGCTCGTCGAGGTCCCGGTCGAAGTCGGGGACGTAGATGTCGTGGAACCGGTCACCGGCGAGCCGGTGGAGCAGCGCCGCGTAGCCCAGCGCGTCGAAGCTGGGCGGCGAGCCCTTGCGAGCCCGCAGGCCCAGCCGGTCGAGCTGCGGATTGGAGAGGTGGAAGCCGTCCATCGGCACGTAGGCGGCGCTGCCGGCCCCCTCGGCCCGCTCCACCTCCCGGACCAGATGGCGCGCCAGCCAGGACTTGCCCGCGCCGGGCGCGCCGGTGAGTCCCAGCATCATCCGGCCGCGCCGGTGGGCGGCGGTCCGCAGGGTGGCCAGCAGGTCGGCCACCAGATCGGCCGGCCGGCACTCGGGAGAGTCGTCGAGGTCCGAGGTCACGCGCGCACCCTAGTCCACCGGGGAGGGCTCGGTGGCCAACGCTTCCGGCGCCGGCTCGGCCGCTCCGGTCCCGTCCGCCAGCGCGGGCCGGTCCAGGGTGAGCGTGCCGGCGTCCGCGTCGAGCAGCGCGGGCACGCCGAGCGGGACGGTCAGGGTGGACGGGCAGTGCCCGAAGCCGAGCTCCCAGAGCACCGGCACACCGAGCGGGGCCAGCCGGGCGGCCATCACGTCCCGGATCCGCTCCGGCCTCCCGCAGCCGTGCCAGGAGCCCAGGACCACCCCGCGCACCCCCGCCAGTGCCCCGGACCGGATCAACTGACTGAGGATCCGGTCCAGCTGGTAGGGGTGTTCGTTGACGTCCTCCAGCAGCAGGAGGGTGCCCGCGAACGAGCGACGAGCCCCGGGCGTGCCACACTCCGCCGCCAGCACCGAGGCGCAGCCGCCCGCCGTGACCCCGCGCGCCCGGCCGGAGATCAGCGGACCGGCGTCGGGGCCGGTGAGGGTAAGCACGGTGGCCGGCTCGAAGAGGGTGCGGCGCAGGTGCTCGGCGGTCGGGCCGTCCTCGACGAACGAGGTGGCAGCGCCCATCGGCCCGTACAGGCTGACCAGGCCGAGCCGCTGGGCGACCAGCTCGTGCAGCGCGGTGACGTCGCTGAAGCCGATCAGCACCTTCGGTGGCGCGGCCCGCAGCGCCGCCCAGTCGAGCAGGTCGGCGACCCGCTGGGCGCCGTACCCGCCACGGGCGCAGAGCACCGCCGCGATCGACGGGTCGAGCCAGGCGCGCTGGAAGTCGGCGGCCCGGTCCGTGTCGGTGCCCGCCAGGTAGCCGAGCCGCGGATCGGCGTCCAGCACGTGCGCGCCGACCACCGGCTCCAGGCCCCAGGAGCGCAGGATCGCGCAGCCGGCCCGGAGCCGCTCCGCGTCGATCGGGCCGCTGGGGGCGACCAGGGCCACCCGGTCACCCGGCTCCAGGCGGCGGGACCGGATCAGCCCGCCATCGACGGCTGGGTGGGCGAGCGGCGGCGTGGCCATGCGTGGTTCGTCCTTCCAAGGACAGCCGGACGGGGCGGGAGACCGGGCGGGCCGGGCCCGCCCGGCACCATTCTTCCCATCTCCGGCTGGCCGCCCACCCGCCGGGCACCCCGGTTCGAGCGGACGCTCAGCCAATTGATCATCAACTCTCAGGGAGCCGGGGTATGTTCTCCGCTGACCAGGACACCATCGGGGTTCCGCCCGGTGGACAGGGCCTCACCGTGTGTCAAGTACCGCAGCTCCCCATGGACGTGCACCCCCCGGTACGGCAGGATCGGGCGGACTGTACCCCGGAGGACCCTCACCGATGAGCTCGTCGTTCATACCGATGGACACACCGGACCAGCCGCAGGCCGATCCCGCAGCCCCCGGTCCGGCCCAGGTCGGCCCGCCCACCGGCGCGAACGGCCGTGTCGACGGCAAGCCGGACCCCGGCGCCGCCACCACGGCGAAATTGCGCGCCGGGCTGGCCTCGCGGCTGCGCTCGGCATACGAACGGGGTGCTGGAATCGACCGGCTGGCCGCCGCGAGCCACCAGTCGGTCTCCGAGGTCCGGGAGTTGCTGCAGCTGGCCGGGGTCGATCCGGTGGCCGAGCCGTCCGTCCCCGCCCCGGAGACGGTGCTGCCGTCGCCGCGCACCATCCTGGAGGCGGCACCCGGAGCCTTCGAGGAACCGGCCGACCGCGGTGACCCGACGGCCCGGCCCCGCCCGCGGATCCGGCGGCCCGCGCCCGCCCGTCGGCTGAACCGCACCGAGCCGGAACCACCCGCGGTACCCGGCTCGCCGGCCGTCCCCGCGCAGCCGGACGGGCCGGCCCAGACCGATCACTCGGACGGCCGAGCGCTGCCGGAGCGTGCCCCGGCTCCCGGCCAGGGCGACGTGCGCCGGGAAGGACCCGAGGAACCGGCGCTCGGCATCCTGATCGGCGGCGCCCAGCGCGCGGTCGAGCCGCCGTCGCGCCCCTCCGACCCCCGCTTCCGGCGGGTCGCGGCCCAGCTGATCCGGGTCGGCCGGGGTACCACGCTCGCGGTACTGCCGGCCTGGCGCTCGTCGATCGCCATCTCGGTGCCGACCGAGCTGCTGCTCGACGTCACCGGGCTGAGCTTCGAGGAGCTGGCGGAGGCCGAGCTGACCGTGGTGGTCAACCCGGACGCGCTGCACGACCGCGAACTGCGTGCCCACGACTGGCAGGTCGGTCCGGCCACCGAGCACCTCCGGCGGCGCCGCCCCTGACCGGGATCACCGGCTCCGCCGCCGTACCCCGCTAACTTGGTCCGTATGCCCCCGCCGACTCTCCTGCTGCCGCACGACCCGCTCGCCGAGCGCCGGGTCGATCCGCACTACTCCGCGGAGGCCCAGCTGATCCGCGGCCTGGGCGGTGGGACGGCGCTGGTGGACCACGACGCGCTGCTGGCCGGCCGGGCCGCCGAGGCGGTCCGGCGGGTGCCGGCCGGCACCGGGCCGGCCTGGTACCGGGGCTGGATGCTCCCGGTGGCCGCCTACGCGGCCTTCGAGCGCGCCCTGGCCGACCGCGGCTGCCGCCTGCTCACCAGTGCCGCCGGCTACGCCGCCGCACACGAACTCCCCGGCTGGTACGGCACGTTCGAGGGGGCGACGCCAGTCAGCGTGTGGCTGCCCGCGGACGCCGGGCCGGGTGAGCTGGCGGCGGCGGCCGGCCGGCTGGGCAGCCACGGCCCGGCCGTGGTCAAGGACTACGTCAAGTCCCGCAAGCACGAGTGGCACGAGGCCTGCTACATCCCCGACCTCGCCGACTCGGCGGCGGTCCGCCGGGTGGTGGCCCGCTTCGTCGAGCTGCAGGGCGAGTTCCTGAGCGGTGGGGTGGTGCTGCGCCGCTTCCACCGGTTCGTGACGGCCGACCGGGCCGGCGGACGGGCGTCCGAAGCCCGGGTCTGGTGGCTGGACGGCGAGCCGGCGCTGGTCGGCCCGCACCCCGACACCCCGGGCGAGGGGGGGGGGGGGGGGGGGGGGGGGGGGGGGGGGGGGGGGGGGGGGGGGGGGGGGGGGGGTGTGGGTGCGGGATACGATAGGCGAGGGTTC
>NZ_JBVHLF010000020.1:21092-105948 GCF_055559155.1 Kitasatospora sp. NPDC024654 | reverse complement strand
TCGAACGGGTCAGTAGCCGCGAGATCATCCCCGACCGCCCGGGCGAGCTGAGCTAGGAACTGCGCGCCGCCCCCCCCCCCCCCCCCCCCCCCCGCACCCCCCCCCCCCCCCCCCCCCCCCCCCCCCCCCCCCCCTGGTCCGAGCGCTCGGCTGCCGGTTCGTCACCACCGACCTGGCGCTGCGCGCGGACAGCGGCGAGTGGATGGTGGTCGAGGTCGGCGACGGCCAGGTCAGCGACCTGCCGCGGGGCACCGACGTCTCCGCCCTGCTGACCGCGCTGCTCGCCGCCTGACCGCTCCCCGGGCCGGTCAGCCGACCACCGGCGCCGGGTGCCCGTCCGCGATGAAGGCCCGCCAGAGCCGGGCGTAGTACCCCTCGACGGCCAGCAGTTCGGCGTGCGTGCCGTCCTCGACCACCCGGCCCTGGTGCAGCACCACCACCCGGTCGGCCCGGGCCGCGGTGGTCAGCCGGTGCGCGATCACCAGCGTGGTGCGGCCGCCGGGCCGGTCAGACCGGCCGTCCCGCAGCCGGTCGGCCGCCTGGTTGACCAGCGCCTCGCTGGCCAGGTCGAGCGCGGCGGTGGCCTCGTCGAGCAGCAGGATGTCCGGGTCCACCAGCTCGGCCCGGGCCAGCGCGATCAGCTGGCGCTGGCCGGCCGAGAGGTTGCGGCCGCGGCCGGCCACCTCGTGCTGATAGCCACCGGGCAGTCCGCTGATCATTTCGTGTGCGCCGACCGCCCGGGCGGCGGCCTCCACCTCGGCATCGCTCGCCTCCGGTCTGCCGTAGGCGATGGTGTCGCGGACCGTGCCCGCGAAGAGGTAGGCCTCCTGCGGGACCACCCCGAGCCGGTGCCGGTAGTCGGTCAGGTCGTAGCGGGTGATGTCGGTGTCGTCGATCCGGACCGTGCCGCCGGTCGCGTCGTAGAACCGGGCGACCAGTTTGACCAGCGTGGACTTGCCCGCGCCGGTCTCGCCTACCAGCGCCACCGTCTGGCCCGCGGGTATCCGCAGGTCGACGCCGGAGAGCACCTGGGGGTTGCCCTCGCCGCCACCGTTGTAGGCGAAGTCCACGCCGTCGAAGTGGATCTCACCGCGCAGCCGCCCGACCGGGACCGGGTCGACGGCGTTCGGAGTGGTGGTCGGGGTGCGCAGCAGCTCGCGGATCCGGCCCAGGCCCACGGCCGCCTGCTGGTAGCCGTCGAAGATCTGCGAGAGCTGGTTGACCGGCGCGAAGAAGAGGTCGATGTAGAGCAGGTAGGCGACCAGGGCACCGACCGTGAGGGTACCCGCGTCGACCCGGGACGCGCCGGCGATCAGCACCAGGGCCGCCGAGACGCTGGACAGGAACTGCACGAAGGGGAAGTACAGCGCGATGTACAGCTGGGCCTTGACCCGGGCGTGCCGGTAGGCGAGGCCGGTGGCGGCGAACCGCTCGGTGTTGCCGGCCTCCCGCCGGAACGCCTGGACGATCCGCATCCCGGCCACGTTCTCCTGCAGGTCCGCGTTGACCGTGCTGATCAGCTCGCGGGAGATCTGGTACTGCGCCAGCGACTTCCGCCGGAAGACCACCGTCGCCACCACCAGCGGCGGCAGCACCGTGAAGACGGTCAGCGCCAGGCCCACGTCGATGATCAGCAGTGCGAAGAAGATCCCGAAGAAGGTCAGCAGGCTGACCACGGCGGTGACCACGCCGGTCTGCAGGAAGCTGGACAGCGCGTCGACGTCGGTGGTCATCCGGGTCATGATCCGGCCGGCCAGCTCGCGCTCGTAGTAGTCCAGGCCGAGCCGGTTGAGGTGCGCGAAGATCTTCAGTCGCAGGGTGTAGAGGACCCGCTCGCCGGTCCGGCCGCTGACCCGGGTCTCGGCGACCTGCACCACCCAGTCGAACAGCACGACCACCAGCGCGGCCAGCGAGGCGACGGCCACCCCGCTCATCGCCGCCTTGGAGACGCCGTCGTCGATGCCGTGCCGGATCAGCACCGGCAGCACCAGGCCGGCCACCGCGTCCAGGGCGAGCAGCACCAGGTCCAGCGCCAGCATGCCGCGGAAGGGGCGGAGCAGCCGGCCGAGGGTGAAGTGCGGGTCCCCGGCGGCGGCCGCCGCGCGCGGGACGGCCGGCGTGTCGACGGCCGGCGGCAGCGCGGCGACCTTGGCCAGCAGTTCGGGGTCGGCGGCCCGGGCGGCGAGCACGCCGTGCAGGCCGCGACCCGGACCGACGGCCGGCGCGGTGGCCGCCGGGGCGGGCTCCGGCTCGGCCGGCTCGACCGGGTGGCCGGCGCCGGCCTCGGGGTCGGTGATCAGGGACCGGTAGAGCGGACATCGGTCGGTCAGCTCCTCGTGCGTGCCGAGGTCGACCAGCCGGCCGCGGTCGAGCACCGCGATCCGGTCGGCCAGCTGCAGCGTGGAGCGGCGGTGGGCGATCAGCAGCGTGGTGCGGCCGGTCATCACGCTGCGCAGCGCCTCGTGGATCTCCGCCTCGATCTGCGGGTCGACCGCCGAGGTCGCGTCGTCGAGCAGCAGCACCCGTGGGTCGGCGAGGATCGCCCGGGCCAGCGCGATCCGCTGGCGCTGGCCACCGGAGAGGGTCAGGCCCTGCTCGCCGACCTTGGCCAGGTAGCCGTCCGGCAGTTCACGAATGAAGCCGTCGGCCTGGGCGGCCCGGGCGGCGGCCTCGATCTCCTCGTCGGTGGCGTCGGGGCGGCCGTAGGCGATGTTGCTGCGGACGGTGTCGGAGAAGAGGAAGCTGTCCTCCGGCACCACGCCGACCACGCCGCGCACCGACTCCAGGGTGAGCTCGCGCAGGTCCTGCCCGTACAGCCGGACCGTGCCGGCGCTCGGGTCGTAGAACCGCGGCACCAGTTGGGCGACGGTGGACTTGCCCGAACCCGAGGCACCGACCAGGGCCAGCGTCTCGCCGGGCTCGATGGTCAGGCTGAGCCGGTTCAGCACCGGGCGGGCGCTGCCGTCGGCCGTGTGGTGCTGGAAGTCGACCTGGTCGAGTTCCAGCGCGGGGGCGCCGGGGACCGGTCGCAGCGGGTGGGCGTCCGGTCGCTCCTGGACCAGCGGCCGCTCGTCGATCAGGTCGAAGACCCGCTCCACACCGGCCCGGGCCTGCTGGCCGACGGTCAGCAGCATGGTGAGCATCCGGACCGGGCCGGTCATCTGGCTGACGTAGCTGGAGAAGGCGACGAAGGTGCCGAGGGTGACCTCGCCGTCCACCGCCAGCCAGCCGCCGAGGGCGAGCACCGCGACCTGGCCGAGCGCCGGGATCGCCTGCATCGCCGGGGAGTAGCGGCTGTTCAGCCGGATCGCCCGGAGCCGGGCGGCGTAGAGCGTCCGCGAGGCGCCCTCCAGCTTGTCGAGTTCCTGCTCCTCCTGGCCGAAGCCCTTGACCACCCGGACGCCGCCGACCGCGGCGTCCACCACGCCGGCCACCGCCGCGGTCTCCTGTTGGGCGGCCCAGGTCGCGGGGAAGAGCCGGCGGCGGCTGCGGATCGCGATGACGTACAGGGCCGGGCCCATCACCAGGGCCACCAGGGTGAGCACCGGCGAGAGCCAGAGCATCACCAGGATGGACATCACGAAGAGCAGCAGGTTGCCGGTCATCATCGGCAGCATCGACAGCAGACCGTTGATCAGCTGCAGGTCGGAGGTGGCGCGGCCGACCACCTGGCCGGTGTCCAGCTGGTCCTGCCGGACACCGTCCAGTCGGGTGAGCGAGCGGAACAGGGCGGTGCGCAGGTCGTGCTGGACGTCCACGGCGAGCTGGCCACCGTAGTAGCGGCGGACCATGGTGCAGCCGAAGACCAGCAGGGCGGCGACCACCAGGGCGGTGGCCCAGGGGGCGAGGGCGCGGGTGTGGGTGGTGATGACGTCGTCGATGATCAACCGGACGATCAGCGGCACGATCGCGGTGACCGCCATGCCGGCCAGCGAGGCGCCGAAGGAGAGCAGCACGTTGCGGCGGTAGACCCAGCTGTAGGCGGCCAGCCGACGCAGCCAGCCCGTCCCGGGGCCCGGGTCGTTGGGCCGGCGGGAGTCGGCCGGACGGTCGGCGGGCGCGGGTGCGCCGGCCGGGGGCCGCTCGATCACCGCCGCGGGGCTCGCGGCCGGTTCGCCGGCGGAGGGTATCTCCCTGATGGAGCCGTGAGTCTCAGGCATATTTAGGGATACTAACCATTTCGTGAGGCGGCCGTCCATGACGAAGACGAGGGGCGCCGCGGGGACCCGGCCGCTGCAACGGCGGCCGACCGATTTTCCTTCCCCCAGGCTGCGCCCGGCGCCCCGGCCGGGACACCGGGCGGCGGGACCGGTCCGGGCCGGTCGATCGACCTACGTCGCCCGACCGGCCCGCCGTGCTCGATCGCCCCTCAGGCCACGCCCTCGGCCACGCCGTCGGAGGCCGCCGCGAAGGCGCCCTGGGCGAGCCGGTGCAGCAGCTGCGCCATCTCGGCCCGGGGCAACCCGACCCGGTCACCCTGCGCGAGCTTCACCCCGATGCTGTGCGGGGTGGAGTTGAGCAGGCCGAAGACCGCGTGCACGGCGGCCCGGGCCAGCGGCTCGCTGGTGGGGTCGGCCAGTCGCGGGAAGGCCTCCCGGACCACCTGCACCCAGAGTTCGACGTAGCCGCGCTGCAGCCGTCGGACCCGCCGGCGGTCCTCCTCCCGCAGGTGCAGCAGTTCGCGGTCGTGCAGGGTGATCAGGTCGGAGTCGTCCAGCGCGAAGTCGACATGTCCACTGATCAGCGCCTCCAGCGCGGCCTGCGGACCGTCCGCCGCCCCGGCCCGCCGGCGGCCCTCCTCCAGCAGCCGCTCGCTGATCCCGACCAGCAGGTCGGCCAGCATCGCGTCCTTGCCCGAGAAGTGCCGGTAGAGGCCGGGGCCGCTGATCCCGACCGCCTTTCCGATCTCGTCGACCCCCACTCCGAGGAACCCCCGGGCGGCGAACAGGCGGGCCGCCTCACGGCGGATCTGGTCACGGCGCGGGGTCGCGGAGGCGGCGGGGACGTTCGACATGGGGACCATCGTAGACAGCGGAGTTATCGATGGTTAACCTGGCCGCAGGAGTTAACCACCATTAACTTGGCGGCCGAGGCCCAACCACGGCCCCGCCACCGGGTTTCCGGGAGCAAGGGAGCTCTTGCGATGGTCCTGTCGACGCCCGGCTTCACCGCGCCCCACCCGCTGGACGCGGCCGGCCTCGGTGGCGGCACCGCGCAGACGGCGTCCGCCCCGGGCGCGCACCCGGCCGCGGCCGCCCCCGCGCCACGGTTGCGATCCGCCGTCGAGCCCGGCTCGGCCGGCTACCGGACGAACGCCGAGGCGCACCGGACGCTGGTCGCCGAGCTGCGCGCCAAGCTCTCCGCCGCCGCCCTCGGCGGCGGTGCCAGGGCCCGCGAGCGGCACACCGCGCGCGGCAAGCTGCTCCCCCGCGACCGGGTGGACGCGCTGCTCGATCCCGCCTCCCCGTTCCTGGAGCTCTGCCCGCTCGCCGCCGACGGCCTGTACGACGGCGCCGCCCCGGCGGCCGGCGTGATCGCGGGCATCGGTCGGGTGGCCGGGCGCGAGGTGCTGGTGGTCGCCAACGACGCGACGGTCAAGGGCGGCACCTACTACCCGATGACGGTCAAGAAGCACCTGCGGGCGCAGGAGGTGGCTCTGGAGAACCGGCTGCCCTGTGTCTACCTGGTGGACTCCGGCGGCGCCTTCCTGCCGATGCAGGACGAGGTGTTCCCGGACCGCGACCACTTCGGCCGGATCTTCTACAACCAGGCCCGGCTCTCGGCGGCGGGGATCCCGCAGATCGCCGCCGTGCTCGGCTCCTGCACCGCGGGCGGCGCCTACGTGCCGGCGATGAGCGACCAGGCGGTGATCGTCCGCAACCAGGGCACCATCTTCCTGGGCGGGCCGCCGCTGGTGAAGGCGGCCACCGGCGAGGTGGTCACCGCCGAGGAACTGGGCGGCGGCGAGCTGCACTCGCGCACCTCCGGGGTGACCGACCACCTGGCCGAGGACGACGCGCACGCGCTCTCCATCGTCCGCACCATCGTCGACGGCCTCGGCCCGCGCGCCGCCCGGCCCTGGCCGGTGGCCCCGGTCGAGCCGCCGGCCGTCGACCCGGCCGAGCTGTACGGCGCGGTCCCGGTCGACCCGCGCACGCCGTACGACGTCCGCGAGGTGATCGCCCGACTGGTGGACGGCAGCCGGTTCGCCGAGTTCAAGGCGGAGTACGGCGCCACCCTGGTGACCGGCTTCGCCCGGATCCACGGCCACCCGGTCGGGATCGTCGCCAACAACGGCGTGCTCTTCGCCGAGTCCGCGCTCAAGGGCGCCCACTTCATCGAGCTCTGCGACCAGCGCGGCATCCCGTTGCTGTTCCTGCAGAACATCACCGGCTTCATGGTCGGCCGGCAGTACGAAGCGGGCGGCATCGCCAAGCACGGCGCCAAGATGGTCACCGCGGTCGCCTGCACCCGGGTGCCGAAGCTCACCGTGGTGATCGGCGGCTCCTACGGCGCGGGCAACTACTCGATGTGCGGCCGGGCCTACTCGCCCCGCTTCCTCTGGATGTGGCCGAACGCCAAGATCTCGGTGATGGGCGGCGAGCAGGCCGCCTCGGTGCTCGCCACCGTCCGCCGCGACCAGTTCGAGGCGCGCGGCGAGGAGTGGCCCGCCGCGGACGAGGAGGAGTTCAAGCGCCCGGTCCGCGAGCAGTACGAGCGCCAGGGCAACGCCTACTACGCCTCGGCCCGGCTCTGGGACGACGGGGTGATCGACCCGATGGACACCCGGACGGTGGTCGGACTGGCCCTGACCGCCTGCGCCAACGCCCCGCTGGCCGCCCCCGCACCGTACGGCGTGTTCCGCATGTAGTGGCCCGCCCGGCACCGCCGCGCCGTCGCCGCAGCCGAACCGCTCCCCCCGCGCCGCACCACTCTCCCCGCTTCGTTCGGAGGAACACCTCCCATGTTCGACACCGTCCTGGTCGCCAACCGCGGCGAGATCGCCGTCCGGGTCATCCGTACCCTCCGACGGCTCGGCGTGCGGTCGGTCGCCGTGTACAGCGACGCCGACGCGGACGCCCGGCACGTCCACGAAGCCGACCTCGCCGTCCGGCTCGGACCCGCCGACCGCAGCGACAGCAGCGCCGCCGAGACCTACCTGCGCGGCGACCAGATCATCGCCGCAGCCCGGCGCACCGGTGCCCAGGCCGTCCACCCCGGCTACGGGTTCCTGGCCGAGAACCCCGGCTTCGCCCGGGCCTGCGCCGAAGCCGGACTGGTCTTCATCGGCCCGCCCGCCGAGGCGGTCGAGCTGATGGGCGACAAGATCAACGCCAAGGAGGCGGTCCGCGCGGTCGGCGTCCCCGTCGTCCCGGGCAGCCGGGCGGGCGCGACCAGCGACGAGGAACTCGCCCAGGCGGCCGACGAGATCGGCTACCCGGTGCTGATCAAGCCGTCGGCCGGCGGCGGCGGCAAGGGCATGCGGCTGGTCCGCGACCCGGCCGAGCTATCGGCCGAGCTGGCCGCCGCCCGCCGGGTGGCCCGGACCGCCTTCGGCGACGACACCCTGCTGCTGGAGCGCTGGGTCGACCATCCCCGGCACATCGAGGTGCAGGTCCTCGCGGACGCCCACGGCACCACCGTGCACCTCGGCGAACGCGAGTGCAGCCTCCAGCGCCGGCACCAGAAGCTGATCGAGGAGGCGCCCTCCGTCCTGCTCGACCCGCGGACCCGGGCCGCGATGGGCGCCGCCGCCGTCCGGGCGGCCGAGGCCTGCGGCTACACCGGCGCCGGCACGGTGGAGTTCATCGTGCCCGGTGACGACCCGCGTGCCCCGCGCCCCGACCAGCCGGGTGAGGACGGCGCCGTCCGCGAGTTCTTCTTCATGGAGATGAACACCCGCCTCCAGGTGGAACACCCCGTGACCGAACTCGCCCTCGCCGTCGCGCCCTCCGGTCCCGGGGCACTCGGCCCGGAGCGGCTCGACCTGGTCGAGTGGCAACTGCGGATCGCCGCCGGTGAGTCGTTGTCCTTCGCCCAGACCGATCTCTCCTTCCTCGGACACGCCGTCGAGGCCCGGATCTGCGCCGAGGACCCGGCGCGGGACTTCCTGCCGACCGGTGGCCGGATCCTGCTGCTCGACGAGCCGACCGGCGAAGGCGTCCGGGTCGACTCCGGCCTCACCGCAGGCACCGCCGTCACCAGCTCCTACGACCCGATGCTGGCCAAGGTGATCGCCTACGGCCCGGACCGCGCGACCGCCCTGCACCGGCTGCGCGCCGCGCTCGCGGACACCCGGATCCTGGGCGTGACCACCAACGCGGGCTTCCTGCGCCGCCTGCTCGCCCACCCCGAGGTGGTCGCCGGCCGGCTCGACACCGGCCTGGTCGAGCGGGCCGCCCAGCAGACCCCCGAACTGCTGGCCGACCAGCCGGACCACGCCGGCACCGCACCCGGCGCACCGGACACCGTCTACCTCGCCGCCGCACTCGCGCGGCACCTGCGGCTCGCCCCGACCGCCGCCTCCGACGGCTGGACCGACCCGTTCGCTCTCCCCTCCGGCTGGCGCCTGACCGGGGAACCGGCGTGGACGACGCACCGCCTCCGGATCGCCGGGCACGATCCGGTCTCGGTACGGGTCCGCCCCGGCAGCACCGAGACGACGACCCACTCATCAGACAATCCACTCCTCTCCGACCTGGAGACTCAGCTCGACGACGGACCGATCCGCCGGGCCCGCGCCACGCTCGGCGCCACGGATCTGTCCCTCACTCTGGACGGCCTGCGAACCACCTTCGCACTCGCCACTGACAACGCCCCCACGGCGACCGCCACGGGCCCGGTGATCTGGCTGGGACTCGGCGGCGACAGCTGGGCGGTACACCCCTACGACCCGGTGGCCGACCGCACGGCCGCCGCCGACGCCCATCACGGAGCGCTGACCGCACCGATGCCCGGCACCGTCACCGTGGTCAAGGCCGCGGCCGGCGACCGGGTCCGGCGCGGCCAGCCGCTCCTGGTCCTGGAGGCCATGAAGATGGAACACGTGATCGCCGCGCCGCACGACGGCACGGTCAGCGAACTGCCGGTCACCGCGGGGGCCACGGTCGCGATGGAGCAGCTGCTCGCCGTCGTGCTCCCGGACGAGCCGGCCGACGGATCCGAGGCGGTGGCCTGATGACGACGTCCCCCGAGCCCGGCCCGCTCGACCTCGGCCTGCCCAGCGTGGTGCGCGACCCGGCGCTGCCCGCCCGGGTGCGGATCCACGAGGTCGGCGCGCGCGACGGCCTGCAGAACGAGAGCGCGCTGGTGCCGGTGGAGGTGAAGGCCGAGTTCATCACCCGGCTGGCCGCCGCCGGGCTGCGCACCGTGGAGGCGACCAGCTTCGTGCACCCCAAGTGGGTGCCGCAGCTGGCCGATGCCGAGGAGCTGCTGCCCCGGCTGGCCGGGCTGCCCGCGCGCCACCCCGGCCTGCGTCTGCCCGTGCTGGTCCCCAACGAGCGTGGCCTGGACCGGGCACTGGCGCACGGCGCCGGCGAGATCGCGGTCTTCGCCAGCGCCACCGAGGCCTTCGCCCGGCGCAACCTCAACCGTTCGGTCGATGAGGTGCTGGAGATGTTCCGGCCGGTGGTCCGGCGGGCCGCCGGTCAGGGCCTGCCGGTCCGCGGCTACCTCTCGATGTGCTTCGGCGACCCCTGGGAGGGTCCGGTCGCGCCGACCCAGGTGGTCGCGGTCGGGCTGCGGCTGCTCGAACTCGGCTGCACCGAGCTGAGCCTCGGCGACACCATCGGGGTCGCCACCCCGGGCCAGGTCGCCGCGCTGCTGGCGGCGTTCGGCGAGGCCGGCGTGCCGGTCGGCCGGCTCGCCGTGCACTTCCACGACACGTACGGCCAGGCGCTGGCCAACACGCTGGCCGCGCTGCGCTGCGGGGTCACCGTGGTCGACTCCTCGGCCGGCGGCCTGGGCGGCTGCCCGTACGCGAAGAGCGCCACCGGCAACCTCGCCACCGAGGACCTGGTGTGGATGCTGCACGGCCTCGGCATCGAGACCGGCGTCGACCTGGCCGCGCTGGCCGCCACCAGCGGCTGGCTGGCCGGACGACTGGGCCGACCGAGCCCGTCCCGCGCGGTCCAGGCGCTGGCCGGCTCGGCCGGCACACCGGCCGGCACCGGCCCCGACGACCCGTCCGACGGCTCCGGCACGCCGTAGCCACTGCGGCGCGACCCGCCGCCCCGGACCGGCCGTCGGCCCAGCCCGCCCACGGCCCGGTCCGGCACACCCCGCACGCGGCCCGTGCCGCCCCCGCTCCGGCCGAAGCCCCGGCCACACCTTGGGAGGAACCCGATGCTCGACCACCGACTGGACTCCGAGTACGAGGAACTGCGCCGCACGGTCGCCGAGTTCGCCAACGACGTGGTGGCGCCGGCGATCGGCGCCTACTACGAGCGCGAGGAGTTCCCGTACGAGATCATCAAGGAGATGGGGCGGATGGGCCTGTTCGGCCTGCCCTTCCCCGAGGAGTACGGCGGGATGGGCGGCGACTACTTCGCCCTCTGCCTCGCCCTGGAGGAGCTCGCCCGGGTGGACTCCTCGGTGGCCATCACCCTGGAGGCGGGGGTGTCGCTGGGCGCGATGCCGATCTACCGCTTCGGCACCGAGGAGCAGAAGCGCGAGTGGCTGCCCAGGCTGACCTCCGGCGAGCTGCTCGGCGCGTTCGGGCTGACCGAGCCGGAGGGCGGCTCGGACGCCGGCGCCACCCGGACCACCGCCCGCTTCGACGAGGCCACCCGGGAGTGGGTGATCAACGGGACCAAGTGCTTCATCACCAACTCGGGTACCGACATCACCGGCCTGGTGACCGTCACCGCGCTCACCGAACCGCTCGCTCGTTCGAGTGAAGAGGACGGGAAGCCCTCGGCGCGCCGGGAGATCTCGTCCATCATCGTTCCTGTCGGCACCCCCGGGTTCCAGGTGTCGAAGAAGTATTCGAAAGTCGGGTGGAACGCCTCCGACACCCGAGAGCTGTCCTTCACCGATTGCCGAGTTCCCGAAGCCAACCTCCTCGGCCAACAGGGCCGGGGGTACGCCCAGTTCCTGCGGATCCTCGACGAGGGCCGCATCGCCATCGCAGCGCTGTCCACCGGCCTGGCCCAGGGCTGCGTCGACCAGTCCATCAGCTACGCCGCGACCCGGCACGCCTTCGGGCGGCCGATCGGGGCCAACCAAGCCATCCAGTTCAAGATCGCCGACATGGAGACGCGCGCCCATGTCGCGCGTCTCGCCTGGCGGGACGCGGCCTCCCGGCTGCTGCTCGGCGAGCCCTTCAAGAAGGAGGCGGCCATCGCGAAGCTCTACTCCTCCGAGGCAGCCGTCGACAACGCCCGCGAGGCGACCCAGATCCACGGCGGCTACGGCTTCATGAACGAGTACCCCGTCGCCCGCTTCTGGCGGGACAGCAAGATCCTGGAGATCGGGGAGGGCACCTCCGAGGTCCAGCGGATGCTCATCGCCCGCGAGTTGGGCGTCACGTCCTGACGCATCAACCCTGACGCACCGGCGGCTGACCGGTCATCAGTCGCACCGAGCGGGCCCGCAGTCGACCGACTGCGGGCCCGTCCACCACCCATCGCCCGTGCAGCACCGACAGAACGTCCAGCACCGACAGAAGGGGAAGCCCGCTCAGGGGATCACGATCACCGGACGGTTGGCGCGCCGGGCCAGCCGGCCGGAGACCGAACCGAACAGCCGCCCCAGCAGCCCGTGGGTGGTGCCCACCACGATCGCGTCGGCGGCGTACTCCTTGCCGACCTCCTCGATCTCATGGCAGATGTCGCCACCGCGCTCGACCAGGATCCAGGGCACGCCGACCAGGAAGTCGGCACAGGCCAACTCCAGGCCGAGCAACTCGGTCCGGTGGTCCGGCAGATCCACGAAGACCGGTGGCTCGCACCCGGCCCAGACCGTGGCCGGCAAACGGTTGGCCACGTGGACGATGACCAGGCCGCACCGGGAGCGCCGGGCCATCCCCACCGCGTAGGCGAGTGCCCGCTCGCTGGAGAGCGACCCGTCGAAGCCCACCACCACGCCGTGCTGGAAGGCCGGATCGCACGGTCCGGGCGCCTCGGGCTGCTGCTGCGGGAGCTTCCCCTCGTACCACTCGGTGCGCCGCGAGGGTGGGGATGCCACGGAGTCCCCGCTCAGCGCGCCGGGGCCGGCCGAGGCGGCGACCGGCGTCCCGCCGCGCTGCCGGGGCCTGGGCCAGCCTCTGCGGGCCCAGCCGACCGCGCGGCGGGCAACCGACGGCGCCGGGCGCGACGGGACGTCCTGAGGGTCTGCGGAGGGCAGCGAGCGGGAGTCTGCCGCCCCGAGGGAGCGGAACGGTCCAGAAGGTCGGGGAGGCTCAGAACCGGCCATGAATCGAGACTCTTCGAGTGAGAGGGGCCGACAGGGAGGACAGCGCTGCCCAGGCGGCAGGCCAGTCATGGGCACGTGCTCGGTGGAGGCCGATCGGCACCGTGGGTGACCTGTTCCTTTCAGAGTACGACGCCCCGGCCTGGCCGCCCAGCCTTGAAGGCCCGGTAGGGCAACGATCCGCCGAATGGCCGCGGCGTGAAGGCACCGACATGCGCCCCCGCGTGATCGGAGCCGCGCGCCCCCACTTGTGAGGTTCCCAGGAGCTTGCCCGACAGATTCGGCCGATGCAACAGGTCGGCCACACTCCAGGTACGGGTGGTACGGAAGAGCAGAGCTGAGGCGATCCGGCCGTGGCTCGGACCGTTCCCCCATGGACTATGCCGCTGGCAACATGCTCGGCATGCCGCTGCTCCTGTTCGACCTCGACAACACCCTGGTTCCACGTGACGCCGCCTTCCGGGCATGGGCGGAGGAGTTCCTCCGCGAATTCGGGCTTCCCTCGGCCGAGCTGGACTGGCTCGTGACCCTCGACGGCGGCGGCTACGTCCCACGCGACACCGTGCTCGGTGCGGCGAGGCGCCGTTACGGCCTGGACCGCCCGCTGGACGCACTGCTCGCGCACTACCGGCGAGGCATCAACTCCCTTATCCGCTGCCCGCTTTCCCATCTCCAGGCGATCAGTTCCGCGCGGGCCGCGGGCTGGACGGTGGGCATCGTGAGCAACGGCGAGACGCGCCCGCAGCTGGAGAAGATCCGGCGGACCGGGCTCGCCCCGCTGGTCGACGCCTGGGTGGTCTCCGAGGAGGCCGGCTGCGCCAAACCGGATCCACTGATCTTCGAGATAGCCGCCCGGCGCTGCGGGGTCGCGGGCTCGGGCGACTGGGCCGCCGACACCTGGATGATCGGCGACCACGGGCCCGCCGACATCGCGGGCGCCGAGCTGGCGGGCATCCGCAGCGTCTGGCTGCACCACGGCCGCCCGTGGTCGGAGCCCGGCTACCGGCCGACCCTGAGCGCCCCCGGGCTACCGGAGGCGGTCGGCCTGGTGCTGTCGGCGCGCACCCCGCTCCGGGTGGGCGCCCGTCCCCATCGCGGCCCCGCCGGACGAGCCTCCACGGCCGCTGCCGCCGCGGCCACCGCCACGGCCACTGGCTGACCGGCACCGGGCGGCCCCGGACCCGCACGACGACTGGCCTGTTCGGGCCGGCCGCGGCAGGACCCGTCCCCCACCGGGCGTCAGGACCACCCCGGCGCAAGGTCGAAGATCCGGCGGAGCGTCAGATCCGGCGCCCGGCCGAAGCACGTTCGGGCGCGCGCGGACACCGCGCGCCCCTTCTCCGCAACACCGATTTTCAGTCAAATTCGCGCCACATGCGCATCGTTGGACATACCTGCACTCCAGAACGTCACACGAGGACAGCGCTCCGTCGTCAACGGGGTTTCGTCGTACCGCAACCAGCCACGGTTGCGGCGGCCCCCTTCCCAGGGGGGTCGACGGGTGCCACGCTTCGTGATCGAATGCATCACGCCAAATTGCCATGTCGACATAGCGTCGGATGGTGAACTTGTCACAACGGCGACGGTCCAGCCAGTAGATTCGATCTTGTTGAGCAGTGCCGCATCACCACACGACACCACCGAGGGGGGCTTGGGCGCCTTGAACAGGGTGAGCAGGAGCGAGACGGGTCCTGACGGCGGCCAGTCCCCGGCCGGTCAGGTCGGCCGCGCCCCGCGAAGTACCGCCCCCCTCGCACCGCACGCCCGCCCCTACCTCACCGCCGATCCCGCGGCCACCGGCCCCGGCCCCGTGGGGCCGTACGGCGGCTCCGCGCCCGCGCCGGACGGCGCGTCCGCCGTGAACGGCTCCGCGCTGCGCGCCGCGTTCGGCCGGACGATCCCTCAGGAGTACGCCGGTGTCGCCCAGCACAGCTCGGTCGCCGGGCCGGTGACCGCCAACGTGAGCGGCGGCCCGGGCGGTTCCGGGTCGGCCGCCGGCCCGCTGGCCGGCGTGCTGCCGCGCAAGCTCTCCGGCCGGCGCCGGCGCGAGACGGTGGCCGTGCTGATCTTCGGCGGCGCGCCGATCTTCGAGAGCTCGATCCCGCTCTCCGTCTTCGGGGTGGACCGCCAGGACGCGGGCGTCCCGCGCTACCGCCTGCTGGTCTGCGCGGGCGAGGACGGCCCGCTCACCACCACCGGCGGCGTCACGCTCACCGCGCCGTTCGGGCTGGAGGCGCTCGCCCGGGCCGGCACCATCGTGGTCCCGGCCTGGCGATCGATCTCCCAGCCGCCGCCGGTCGAGGCGATCGCCGCGCTGCGCAAGGCGCACCACGAGGGCGCGCGGATCATCGGCCTCTGTACCGGCGCCTTCGTGCTGGCCGCCGCCGGCCTGCTGGACGGCCGGCCCGCCACCACCCACTGGATGTACGCGCCGACCCTGGCCAAGCGCTATCCGCGGGTGCACGTCGACCCGCGCGAACTCTTCGTCGACGACGGCGACGTGCTCACCTCCGCCGGCACCGCGGCCGGCATCGACCTCTGCCTGCACGTGGTGCGCAGCGACCACGGCGCCGAGGCGGCCAACGCGCTGGCCCGGCGCCTGGTGGTACCCAACCGCCGCAGCGGCGGCGGGCAGGCCCAGTACATCGATCAGTCATTACCAGAAGAGATCGGTAACGACCCGCTCGCCGAGGTCGTGACCTGGGCCCTGGAGAACCTGAACCAGCAGTTCGACGTCGAGGTGCTGGCGGCCCGCGCCTACATGAGCCGGCGCACCTTCGACCGGCGGTTCCGCACGCTCACCGGCAGCGCGCCGCTGCAGTGGCTGATCACCCAGCGGGTGCTGCAGGCCCAGCGGCTGCTGGAGACGTCCGAGCTGTCGGTCGACGACGTGGCGCGGCGCTGCGGCTTCCGCTCGCCGGTGGCGCTGCGCGGTCACTTCCGGCGCCAGCTCGGGGTCTCCCCCGCCGCGTACCGGACCAGCTACCGGGCCCGTCGGCCCGGCCCCGGCCCGGCCGTCGGCGTGCCCGCCCAGGGTGGCGGCGCGGAGCGGCCGGCCGGGGTGCCCGCGGGGGCGGCGGTCGGGCCGGCGGGTGGACCGTACGCCGCGTCGGTGCCGCCGCCCGGACCGGTGGCGGGGGCCGGCCATCCGGGCGCGACGGGTCCGGCCTGCGGTCCGCTGCCGGGGCTCGGCGCGGGGTCGCTGCCCGGCGCGGTGACCGGTCCGGGGACGAGCGGCCAGTTCGGTGCGGCGGCCTCGTTCGGACCGGTGCTGCCGGGCGGTCCGGGCGGCGGCGCGGGACGGGCGGCGAAGGCACCCGGCGTCCCGCAGTCCGGGCGGCTGCGACCGCTCGTCCCGCCGCAGAGCGGCCCCGCCCCGCGGCGCGGCCCGGCCCGGCCGGTGGAGCACGCCGTCGCCGAGGACGGCCACCCCCAGCCGGGTGCCCGTGGCAAGGGCTCCGGGCACCGTCCCGACCCCGCGCGACGGGAGGTCGGACGGGCCGAGGGCCGGACCGACGGGGAGCCCCCCGCGGCCCCGCCACGGGACGGCGCCGCACCGGACCCGGCCGCCGGTCTCGGCGGCCTGCCGGGCGTCCCCGGGGCGGTGGCCGGTCCGGACGCCCGGCGAGCGGCTGACACCGCGCCAGACGCCCGTCGGCCCGGCCACCCCGACGACCCCCCGGGGCCCGTCGGCGGTCTCCCGCTGCCCGCCTCCCGAGATCGCGCCGTAGGGTGAGGGGTGTGAACGACCGTTTGGTGTGGATCGACTGTGAAATGACCGGCCTGGACCTCGATCGGGATGCCCTGATCGAGGTCGCGGCGCTGGTCACCGACTCCGAGCTCAACATCCTCGGCGAGGGCGTGGACATCGTGATCCGCCCGCCGGACGAGGCTCTGGCGACCATGCCGGAGGTGGTACGCGAGATGCACACCGCCTCCGGTCTGCTCACCGAGCTCGCCGACGGGGTCTCCCTGGCCGAGGCCGAGAAGCTGGTGCTCGATTACATCCGGGCGCATGTGCCGGAAGCGGGCAAGGCCCCGCTCTGCGGGAACTCGGTCGCCACCGACCGCGGGTTCCTCGCCCGGGACATGCCGAGCCTGGAGAACCACCTGCACTACCGGATCGTGGACGTCTCGTCGATCAAGGAGCTGGCCCGGCGCTGGTACCCGAAGGCGTACTACAACAGCCCACAGAAGGGCGGCAGCCACCGGGCGTTGGCGGACATCCGGGAGAGCATCGCCGAACTCCGGTACTACCGCGAGGCGGTGTTCGTGCCACCGCCCGGCCCGGACGGCGACACGGCCCGCGCGGTGGCCGCCAAGCACCAACTCCCCTCCGCCTGACCGAGGGCATCGGCCCAGCTCGGGGCGGCGACCGGAGACCCGGTCGCCGCCCTTCGGCGGTTCCGGGCCCGGTGTCGCGGCGCGCGCGAGTGGCCTCGGTCACTCGGCCCGCCGAGGGGGCGAACCCTGGCGCGAGCACCCGCTCCGATCCTGTAGAGTTCTTCCTGTCGGAGCGGGAACGCGCCGCACAGATGGTGGGTGTAGCTCAGTTGGTAGAGCACCTGGTTGTGGTCCAGGTGGTCGCGGGTTCGAGTCCCGTCACTCACCCCAGCACATGAGGGCCTGATCTCCTGGAGATCAGGCCCTCATGGCATTTCCGGGCATTCCCCGGCATCGCCTGGCGGGGCGCGGAAATCCGACGACGGATCCCCCTGCCCAATGAAGCTACCGGCAAGTAACATGACGGCATGACCACACCCACGATCGGCGAGCTGCTCGCCTCCACCGTCCCGATGGCTCGCACCCTGAACCTCGTCTACCTGGAGACGAGCCCGGAGCGGGCGGTGCTGCAGCTGCCGGACCAGGCCGAGTTCCACAACCACGTGGGCGGGCCGCACGCCGGCGCGATGTTCACCCTCGGCGAGTCCGCGAGCGGCTGCATCGTGCTGGCCGCCTTCGGGGACCAGCTCTCCCGGGCCGTGCCGCTGGCCGTCAGCGCGGAGATCGCCTACCGCAAGCTGGCGATGGGCCCGGTCACGGCCACCGCGACGCTCGGGCGCCCGGTGGCGGAGATCGTCGCGGAACTCGACGCGGGGCAGCGGCCGGAGTTCCCGGTGGCGGTGGAGATCACCCGCGAGGACGGCGCGGTGACCGGTGAGATGACGGTGCTCTGGACCCTGCGTCCCAACTCCTGAGTCTCGCTCGGGGTGGGTCGGCCTGAGGGCGGCTCTGACGGAGCGTCGGGGGGACGCGCCGCCCGGTGGGCGACGGACCGACGTCAGATCGGCCGAAAACCACCACCGTTCCTACCGCATCGGCGGGGACGGCAGTCGGCGTGACCTCCCGGGTGGGCGACTCGTTCCCCCTTGCGTGGGAGTCAATCGCGCGTCCGATCCGCAGCCCGCCACCCCGACGACCGGCCGGACCGTTGCGAGCGGACGGAGCGGCGCGGGCGGCTGGCGGGTACCTCGGCCGCGTCCCCGTACCCTGGCGGCCGGTGGAGCGATGCTGGCCCAGGTCTGGGGACTCGGCCTCGGCGTGCAGAGCGCTGCCGCGGTGACCGCCAGGCCGCTCACCGACACCGTCCGGGTCACGGACCTGGGCGGGACACTCGTCCCCGGCGGTGCCGGGCGCGCCGGGGACCCGGCCGGCGCGGCGGTGGGCGCGGTCAACGGGGTGGTGGGGACGGCGGGTCCGGTGGCCGCCGGCCGACCGACCGGGACCGTCGACCAGCTGCTGCACAGCCGGATCAAGGCAGGCGACCTGCCGCTGCCGGGGCAGGTCGCGGCAGTGCCGGACGCCTTCACCATCGCCTCGGTGCTGCTGTCCACGGTGCCGGCCCAGGTGCGGCCGCACGGGCAGCCGTCCGGGACGGGCGGGGCCGGTGCGCGCCCGGCGCACCCCGGCGCGGGCGGGGTGGCGAGCCACGGCGGGGCGGCCGTCCCGGACGGCGCGTCGAACGGCGAGGACGGTTCGGGGACCGGCACGGCGGAGCAGGCGTGGACCGAGCCGGGAAGCGACTTCGGACGGCCGGGCGGATCCGTCGAACGCCCGAGCGCCCCCGCCGCCACCGACGGCTCGGGCACCGTCCTCGCGGCCCGGAGCGTCGAACTCGCCGCCTCCTGGGACAGCGACCGGCTCGCCGTCGACGCCCAGCGCGGAGTCCCCACGACCGTACCGGCGATCGGCCTGGCCGAGGACAGCACCCCGGCCGCGACCGCGCACCGCCCGGTGAACATCGGGCCGCTGGCCGCCACGGGTTCGCAGGACGCCGTCTTCGTCCCGATCGCGGCCGGCCTGCTACTCACCGGCGCGGCGATGTACAAGCACCGGGGCCTCCCGCGCGGGCACTGACACGCTGGGTCGGGTGCCGCACCCCGGGAACGGCGGCGCGCCCGGGGAAGGTGGGACGGCGGGGGTCAGCGGGGTGCGGGGTGGAAGGTTCCGGGGGGCGGTGCCGGGGAGGGCGCCGCGGTGGTGTCGGTGGCGATCGCCGCGCCGCCGGTGAAGGCGGCCAGGTCCCGGCCGTGCTCCACGCGGCCGAGGACCGAGTCGGAGGCCGTGCGGCGGGTCAGTTCGGCGATCGGGAGTGCGGTGTGGCCGGCCACCAGGATCAGGTTGCCGAAGCGCTTGCCGCGCAGCACGGCCGGGTCGGCGATCAGCGCCACCTCGGGGAAGACCGCGAGCAGGGTGGCCACCTGGGCGCGGGCGAAGGCCAGCGTCGAGCCGTCGGTGATGTTGGCCGTGTACAGGCCACCCGGTGCGAGGGCCCGGGCGGCCAGGGCGGCGAACTCGACGGTGGCGCAGTGGGCGGGGACCCGGGCCCCCGAGAAGACGTCGGCGATCACCAGGTCCGCGCCACCCCCGGGAGCGCGTTCGAGCACCGTCCGGGCGTCCGCGCCGCGCACCTTGATCTGCCAGCCGGGCTGCAACGGGAGTTCGGCACGGACCCACTCGGTCAGCGCGGCGTCGAGTTCGGCGACCTGCTGCCGGGAGCGGGGTCGGGTCGCGGCGACGTAGCGGGGCAGGGTGAGCGCGCCCCCGCCGAGGTGGAGCGCCTGGATCGGCCGGCCCTGCGGCGCGACGAGGTCGGCCACGTGTCCGAGCCGGCGCTGGTACTCGAAGCCGAGCCGGGTGGGGTCGGCGAGGTCCACGTGGGACTGCGGCGCACCGTCGAGGAGCAGCGACCAGGCCTGCGGGCGCTCGCGGTCCGGGACGAGTTCGGCGAGGCCGGTGTCGGTGCGCCGGGCGCGGGGGGTGTTCGCGGCGGCCGGCTCGCCCGGGGTGACGGGGGCGCCGCGGCGGCCGCGGGAGGCTCGTTGGTCTCGTCCCATGGAGCGAGTATCTCCCGGACGAAAGCGCAGGTGGGCCACGGGACCGGGCGGGGACGGGACTGCACTGGGACGCGACCGGGCTCAGAACGGACCGAGGCCGCCGGCGGTCAGCGTGCAGGCGGCCTCGCAGAGGGCGGAGCGGAGGACCCAGGGGTCGGTGGCGGCCGGGGTCCCGTCGGCGGCCGGTGGGACCAGCCAGCGGGGGTCGGTCGAGCTGGCGGGCAGGGTGCCGGCCGTACACGAGGTGCCGGGCAGGTGCCAGCGCTCGGCGGTGCCGGCCGGGACCACGAAGGAGATGGTGGCCCCGGCGGGGCTCTGCAGGGCCGAGCCGCAGGCCCGGCGGAGCCGCAGGATGTCCAGGGTCTCCAGCCCGTGGCGCAGTGACACCGTCACGGTCTCACTGCCGCGCCGGCGGTCCGGCGCTCCGGCCGCCGCGGACGGCGGCGGTGCGACCACGGTGACCGGCGCCGGCCGCCCCGCCCCGGCGCCCGCCCCCCGGTCCGGGGTGCCCCCGGCGACCAGGCCGCGGAACGGTGGGGTTCCGGTGGACGGCGTCCCGGTGGGCATCATGCGGGCCTCCTGTTTCCCTCGCGTTCGCACCCCAGCTGCGCAACCCCACCGCTGGCGAAGCGAGTTGAGGTAGCGTCAGTGAGACAAGTGAACTGATGGTATGAATGTGACCGAGGGGTCCCGTGCTACTCGGCCTCCAGTTATCAACACAACGGGCCGATCGCCCAGATGGCCACGGGGCGACTCACAGCAGGCCATGGCATTTCATGGCAGAAGCCCAGAGATATGTCTGTTTTGACATCAAATAGCCGACATTTTCCCGCACTTACGCCCTGCACCCCCGGTCACAGCCGGTACTGTCGAGCCACCTGCCCCGGTCGCCCCTTCCGGTCCCGCCGGGGCGCCTCCGCACCACCGCGCACCTCCGTACCCAGCCGTACCCGGGCCCGCGCCGTACCACCGGCACCGCCCCGCACCACCCCGGAGCGCACCATGGCAGCCACCGCACCCGCCGCGCCCACCCCCAACACCGCGATGCGCGAGCTGCGCGGTGACCGCTCGCCGGCCGAGTTCGCCGTCGTGATCCGCCGGGCGGCCCGGGAGATCGGTGAGCACGTGTCCTGCGACGCCCGGTACATCGGCCGGGTCGAGGCCGGCGAGATCCGCTGTCCCAACTACGCCTACGAGCGCGTCTTCCGCCACCTCTGGCCGGACCGGTCGCTGACGGACCTCGGCTTCACCCCCCGGACGGCGTTCCGCGGCCTGCCCCCGGCCCGGCGCGTCACGCCGCCCACCCCGCGCCATCCCGACGAGGAGAACGACGACGTGCGTCGCCGTACGTTCCTGGGCGGCGGCCCGACCGCCCTGGCCGCCGTGCTCGGCCTTGACGACCCCGCCCGGGCCGCGGTCCCCGGCAGCGCGCTGCCGCCCGCCCGTGTCCCCGCCCCGCGCAGAGTCGGCGCGGCCGACGTCCAGGCCGTCGAACAGGCGGTCCGGGACATCCGGGAGGCCGACGACGCGCACGGTGCCGACAACCTCTTCGACCTCGCCGGCCAGTCGCTGCGCGGCGCCTACACCCTGCTGAACGAGGGCGAGTACTCGCTCGCCACCGAGCGCCGACTCCAGTCCACCGCCGGGGAGCTGGCCATCTCGGTCGGCTGGCTGGCGCACGACTCCAACCGGCTGGCCGACGCGCGCTCGTTCTACGCCGAGGCCCTGGCCACCTCCCGGATGGCCAACGACACCGCGCTGGAGGCGCACGTCTTCTGCAACAGCGCCTTCCTGGCCCGCGACGCCGGCCGCCCGCGGGAGGCACTGCGGGCCGCCCAGGCCGGCCAGAGCGCCGCCCGCCAGCTCGACTCCGACCGGCTGCTGGCGCTGCTGGCGCTGCGCGAGGCCGGCGCCTGGGCGGTACTGCGGGACCGGGCGGCCTGTGAGCGGGCGCTGAGCCGCGCCCACACGCTCTTCGACCGGGGCGAGAGCGAGGCCGACCCGGAGTGGATGTCCTTCTTCGGCGAGGCCGAGCTGGCCGGCCTGGAGTCGCAGTGCTGGTCGGCGCTGGGCGAGTGGGACCTGGCCAGCGACCGGGCCGGCCGGGCGATCGCGCTGCAGCAGCCGCACTTCGTCCGCAACCGGATGCTGTACACCGCCGAGCTGGCGCACGACCGGCTGGGCCGGGGCGACCTGGCCGGCGCCGCGGAGTACGGCTCGGCCGCGGTGACCCTGCTCGGCGAGGTGCGCTCGGCCCGGATCCGGGCGATGCTCGCGGACACCGCGGCGCGCCTGCGCGGGCACGAGTCGGTCCGCGAGGTGCGGGCCTTCCTCACCGGGTACGACCGCTCGCCGGCCGCCTGACGGCCGACGCGTTCCTCAGCCGGTGATGGTGTCCAGGTGGCTGTGGTCGTTCCAGATCTCGATCGCGGGCAGGCCGTACTCCCAGGACAGCACCGAGAGCGCCGCCGTGCCGAGCTTCAGCCGCTGCGCGTACTCCGGCGCCTGCCCCAGCCAGCGCGCGGCCAGGATCCGCAGCAGGTGACCGTGCGCGAACAGCACCACGTCACGGTCCGCGCAGTGCATGGTGGTGGTCTCCGGGTGCGGGGTGCCGTGGTCGTCCTTGAGGCCGGCCAGGAAGGCGTCGCAGCGGGCCGCCACCTCGGAGAGCTTCTCGCCGCCGGGCACCCCGTCGCGCCAGATCAGCCAGCCGGGGTGGTCGGTGCGCCGGATGTCGGCGCCGGTGCGGCCCTCGTAGAGGCCGTAGTCCCACTCCATGAGCTCGGGGCGGTCCACCGCCCGCGCGCCGAAGCCCGCCAGCTCGGCGGTCTCCCGGGCCCGGGAGAGCGGGCTGGTGAACACCTGGGCGTCGGGCAGGCCACGCCACGGCGCCTTCTGGAACCGCTTGCCGAGTGCCCGGGCCATCGCCCGGCCGGCGTCGGTGAGCGGGATGTCGGTGCGGCCGGTGTGCTGGCCGCTCTCGGACCACGCGGTCTCGCCGTGGCGGACGAGGATCAGACGAGCGGGCATCGAAGGAGCTCCTGGGTACCTGGGGGCGCGGCGCCGAGCGCCGTGAACCGTGCCCCTCCATGATTGCCTACCCGTCGCTCCGGGTGGGAAGCACCCTGGCCGCTACCTGCGGGGACGCCGTCCGGTGCCGGCCGACCGGCATGCGGTGCCGCGGATTGTCCGACCCTGGTGCGACACTGGCGAGCACCATGAACGTCTCTCCCACGGACACCCGCGGGCTGCCCGCGACCGCCGAGCGGACGATCGCCGAGCGGCTCGCGGTCCTGCGCGGCGGCGCGGAGCAGCGCCGGCTCGACGCCCGGGCGCTGGCCGCCCTGGCCGCCAATCCCGGCTGCCGACGCCGCGCGGTGCTCGACGCGGCCGGGGTGGACAAGGCCGCGGTGGCCGGGCGGCTGGGCCGGCCCGCGCCGTTCGGCCGCTCCCCCTTCGCGATCGCCCGCGGCACGGTCTTCGAGGCCCGGCTGAAGGCCGACGGCTGTGCGGCGCTGCTCGACCCGCTGCGCGCACGGCTCGGTCTGCCGCCGGGCGAGGCCGGCCGGGTGCTGGTGCCCGACCTGCTGACCGGCTCCGGTCCGGCGGTGCGCGCCGAGCGGACGGCACGGGCGCTGGCCGAGGCGGTGGCGGACGAGACCGCCTGGACGCTGCTCGACCACCCGATGCTGCGGCTGACCGTCGCCGGCTCGGTCGCCTTCCTGGAACCGGACGCGGTGGTGGTGCACGCCGGCCGGTGCACCGTCGTGGAGATCAAGTCCTTTCCGGTACTGGACGGTTCGGCCGATCCGGCGAAGGTCGGTGCGGCCGCCCGGCAGGCCGCGGTCTACGTGCTGGCGCTCCAGGAGGCGGCCGGGCGGAGTCCAAAGAGCGGTCCCTACGACGACGAAGTCGCGCCCGGGAGCCCGGAGTTGGACGTGCTGCTGGTCTGCCCGCGCGACTTCGGCCAGCGGCCGACCGCCGCCGTGATCGACATCCGGCGCGAACTGGCCTCAACCCGGCGCCAGTTCACCCGGATGACCCGGATCGACCAGTTGCTGGACACCCTGCCGGCCGGCACCAGTTTCGACCTGGCGCCCGACGCCGCTGGTCAACCGACCAGGTCGGCGGCCGAGTTGGCGGCGGCGGTGGACGGAGTGCCGGCCGCGTACCGCCCGGACTGCCTCTCCGGTTGCGAACTAGGCTTCCACTGCCGGGCGCAGGCCCGCGGCACGGACGCGGTCGAGCAACTGGGCAGCGGCGTACGGGCCGACCTGGGCCGGATCCGCACGGTCCGCGAGGCGCTGGCGGCGGCCTACCCCGGGGAGGCGACGGGCTGCGGCGAGGACGACGAGGCGGCCGCCCGGCTGGCCCGGGCCGGTGCGCTGCGGGCCGAGGCGCTGGGCCGCCCGACAGACACCGCGCCCCTCGCCGAGGTGGCCGGATGAGCCTGCTGAGCACGCTGGCCCGGCTGGAGGCGGTTCGCAGTGGCCACGCCGAGCCGCTGGCCACCGTCCGTCACCGGCACCTCGCCGAGCGCCCACTGGTCCTGGTCCCGCTCGCCGCCGCGGTGGAGGACGGCGCGCCGCTCGCCGTGCTGCTCGGCACCGATCGCGCCGAGCCCCGGCTGCACCTGGTGCCGCAGCCGCTCAACAGGACCCGCCGCTACGAGTTCCTGGCCGCGCTCGCCGACGACCTGCTGCCGTACCTGGAGTCCTACGGCGCCGAGGTCGAGCACCTGGAGGCCACCGAGCGGGACCCGGAGACCGGCGAGCAGACCCCGGTGGTCCGCGAACTGTGTGCCGACGCGCCGCAGTTGATCGTCCCGAACAGCGGCTCGGTGCGGCACCTGGCGCTGCTCGGCCGGGCCACCCGGTTCCGCCGCACCGCCGAGGACCCGGACCCGGGCCCGTACCCCGCGCCGGCCCGGGTGCCGCTGCTCGGCCGCTGGCTGACCCACCTCACCGACCGTGCCCAGGTGCCCGGTTCGAGCCTGCTGCTGCCGATGACCGGCCTGCTCGCCCGGCACTGGGCGACCGGCCAGAGCCACCTGGAGGACCAGCACCTGGCCGCCCAACTCGCCTGGCACGCCCCGCCGCCGGGCCTGACCGGCGCCGAGGCCGCCCAACTGGCCGAGACCGAGCGGGACGAGCACGGCCAGCTGCGCCACCCGCCGGCCGGCCCGGCCACCGACCCGCGCTTCGACGAGAAGCTGCTCGCCCCCGCGATCGCCCGCTACGACACCGCGGCCACCGCGCTGCGCCACGCGACCGGCGCCCACGGCGAGCGGAGCCCCGCCGCCCGGGAGGCCCGGCAGGCCGTCCAGCACGCGGTGGACCGGCTGCGCGAGCTGCTCACCGCCGTCCTGCTGCCGACCTGGCACGACGTCTGGCACGGCTTGGAGCTGCTGCGCGCCCTGCCGCCGGCCGCGCACCTGCCCGAGCGCTGGGAGAGCGACCGCTGGTCGTACACCGGCCACCGCGACCGGCTGGCCGCCGGAGAGCCGCCGCAGCCCCGCCGGGACGACGCCGTCACCGCGGCCCGCAAGCTCGCCCAGCGCGAGCGCGAACAGGTCCGGGTGGAGGTCCAGGAGGCGCTGGACGATCCGCTGGCGATGGCCGAACGGCGGCTGGCCGGCGAGGCGTTCAGCGGCGTGGTGGTGGAGCTGGTGCCGGACTGGGACACCTCCGGGCGTTCGCCCAGGCCGCGCCCGCTGCTGACCGTGCGCACCACCGACCGGCCGCACGCCGACCCGGGCCGCGAGGTGCACCGGGCGGGCGGCCCGGCGGCCCAGAAGGCCGAGATCGTCGCGGCCGACCCGGCGGGCGGCCTGATCACCGTCCGGGTGCTGAACGGGATGGGCCGCCGCAAGGAGCCCGAGCCCGGCAGCCTGCCCGAGGTCGGCGAGCGGGTCACCTTCACGCTCTTCGAGTTGACCGCCCGTCAGTCCGCGCCACTGCCCGACCCGGAGGACACCCCGTGGACGCACGGTGGTCCCCCGTCCGCCGCCCAGGATTCGCCTGGCACCGCCGAAGAGTGGGAATGATCCACCGCGTGAGCCCTCTGCAGCCCTCGCCCGCCGCCGACCCGGCCGCGGCGGCCGACGCCGCCGTCACCGCGATCCTGGACGCCACCGTCCGCCCGACCGCCGACGCCGCGCGCGGCGTGGTGGTGGACTCCCCGCCCGGGGCCGGCAAGTCCACCCTGGTGGTCCGGGCGGCGCGCGAACTGGTCGGCGCGGGTGAGCGGTTGATGATCGTCGCGCAGACCAACAGCCAGGTGGACGACCTGGTCGACCGGCTGGCCGGCAAGGCGCCCGGGCTGACCGTCGGCCGCCTGCACAGCAGCGACGCCCGACCAGCCGCCGAGGCGCTGCGGCATGCCAACGTCACCGCCTCGACCAGGCCGGCCGACCTGCTGGAGCAGGACGTGGTGATCTCCACCGCGGCCAAGTGGCAGTGGGTGAAGGGGGTCGGGCCCTGGCGGCACGCGATCGTGGACGAGGCCTACCAGATGCGCTCGGACGCGCTGCTGGCCGTCGCCCGGCTCTTCGAGCGGGCGCTCTTCGTCGGCGACCCCGGCCAGTTGGACCCGTTCACGGTGGTCGGCACCGAGCAGTGGGCCGGGCTCTCGTACGACCCGTCGAGCAGCGCGGTGGTCACCCTGCTGGCACACAATCCGACCATCGTGCCGCACCGGCTGCCGGTCTCCTGGCGGCTGCCCACCTCGGCCGCGCCGCTGATCTCCGCCGCCTTCTACCCCTACACGCCGTTCCGCTCCGGCACCGGCCCGGGCGACCGGCTGCTCGTCCCCACCGTGCGACCGGACGGTTCGGCGGTCGACGCGGCGATCGACGAGGCCGCCGAGCACGGCTGGGCGCTGCTGGAGCTGCCCGCCCGGCACACCGTGCGGACCGACCCGCAGGCGGTGGCCGCGGTCGCCTCGACCGTCCGGCGGCTGCTCGACCGCGGCCTGAGCGCGCACTCCGAACAGGGCCGCACCCCGCTCGCCGCCGGCCGGATCGCCGTCGGCACCGCGCACCGCGACCAGGCGGCCGCCGTCCGGGCCGCGCTCACCGCGCTGGGCGTGCCGGTGGATCCGGCCGCCGGCCCGGCCGTCACGGTGGACACCGCGAACCGGCTGCAGGGGCGCGAGTACGACGTCACGGTCGTCCTGCACCCGCTCTCCGGCCGGCCCGACGCCACCGCCTTCCACCTGGAGACCGGGCGGCTGTGCGTGCTCGCCTCCCGACATCGGCACGCCTGCATCGTGGTGGCCCGGGCCGGCATCCCCGAGCTGCTCGACGAACACCCGGCCACCGAACCGGTGCAACTGGGCGTGACGGTCAAGTTCCCGGACGGCTGGGAGGCCAACCACGCGGTGCTGGCCCACCTCGCCGAGCACCGGGTCCGGCTGCGCTGATCCCACTCGCTCTGCCCTTCCCCACCTGCTTCGACCTGCCTTCCCGCCCCCTTCCCAGCTGCTTTCGACCTGCTTTCGACCTGCCCTGCCCTGCTTTCGACCCGTCCCGACCTGCCGAAGTACGCCCCGGGCGCGAGTGCGGGCCGGTGCACCGTTCCCCCGACCGGGTGCCGCGCGCGACAATGGACGGCGGCCGAGATCCGTTCCTCGTACCGAAGGTGTCCCCGCATGCCAGATCGCCAAGACCCGCCGCGCCGCCTGCGCCCGGCTCCGCTGCTCTTCGAACCCGACGCGCTGGTCGCCGAACCCGAGCGGTTCTTCCAACTGGAGAGCATCGAGGACCCGGCGGAACTGCTGCGCAGGTCGACCGAGTTGGCGCTGGCCTTCCGGATCGCCGCGGAGCGGGCCACCGACTTCCAGGCCCTCGCGGCGGCCCAACTGGCCGACCCACGACGGTTCGACGCGCTCACCCCCGCCGAGATCGGCGCCCGGGTCGACTGGACGCCCGACTACGCGGCGCGAATGATCGACTACGGTCGTGGCCTGCAACGACAGCAGCGCGCGGAAGGCCACTGAGCCCACCGCCAGGTGTCCTTGGCATATGCGGCCGGAAAGCGTACGCCGCCGGGGGCCGTCCTGTCCGGCGAACCCGGCTTTCGTTGCCGCCCGGCCGGCCACCGGAGCACTCTGCTGCGCGTGGACATCTGGACGTATCAATCAGTCGAGTACCTCACGGTGGCCGGCGAGGCCTGGCTGGCCTCCGCCAGCGAGTACCCGCGCAGCATGCGGGCGCTGTGGGAGTCGCGTCCCTGGGCCCCGACCGTGCTCCCGTGCGGCCGGGCCTTCGACGTGGTGAGCATGCCGGCCCTGTTCGGCCGCCGGGTCCTGGCCGAGCTCTGGGCCTCCGGCCCGGGCTGCGGCCCGGTCGCGAGCTACCGGGGGCGACTGCTGATCTTCGTCCAGCCGGGCGCCGCCCCCCGGCTGCGCACCCTGCTCGCCTGGGAGGAGTGGGCCCGGGACGTCCCACCGCTGCTCTGCCACGGCCAGGGCGACGCGGTCACCGTCCCGCCCGTGCAGCGCATGGTCGACCAGCCCGACTCCCCCGGCGCCGGCCCCGGCCGCTGGCTGGTCGCGCCCGACAGTCGCGAGCCCTGGCTCCCGGGCGCGGCCGTCCTGCTCTGGGCCTGCGTCCGCGCCGCCCGCGGCGACGACACCCCGCACGCCCCCGCGCACCCCGAGCCCGCCGTCGCCCGCACCCCGCTCACCCCCCGCCCGGTCCACCTCCACCCCCTGCCCACCGCGTGACCCCGTCCACTCCCGCCCAGCGGTATTCGATTTTGGCCCGCCCCTCCCCCGCTGCTACAGTCTTCTCTGTCAGCAGGCGCCGCTAGCTCAGTTGGTTAGAGCAGCTGACTCTTAATCAGCGGGTCCGGGGTTCGAGTCCCTGGCGGCGCACCTGAGGATTGTGGGCCTCTTCGCTTCGGCGAAGGGGCCCACAATCGTTTTGCGAACGCTTACCGCGCGCACTCCAGCGGTCCGCGGCAGCCACTTGGCAAGTGGCCCACACATCGCCTGGCAGGTGACCACGGACCGGTCCGTCGCCGCACACAGGACAAGGCGTCAGCGCCCCCGATTGATCCCCAAGTCAGCGGTGACCGATGTTCCTTCATCGGCCACCGCCCCGCCGAGGCCTTCCGTCCGCCACCACATCCGCAAGGCGGGGCCCCGGCTACAGATCCGGTTGGGCCTCGCCTTTCAGTGCCGATTCGCCTACTCCTCGGTCTTCAGCTCCTCAACACATCGGATATATCTCGCTGGCAGCCCCAGGGCCTGAATGAGCTCGCGAATCAGCTCCACTTTCGCCGGCGCCAGGGGTTGCTCCTCGTCGGAGAGGACATCGCAGAGAATCCCTGGTCCCAGCTCGGCTTCGTCTGCCTGAACACAGGAGAGAAAGTCCTGCACCACAGGCGCGGGGAGATGCCCGGAGAGCATCGCGGCCAACTCACGCGATCTGTCACCAATCATCGGCATGCTCCTGGGGCCGGGAAAGCACTCACGACACCGCGACCACTGGAGTGGCGGGGCAGCCGAAACCTGAGCTCCCAGTGCCCCCGGCAACCTGAACCGGCCGGTGTTCGGGCTGGTCGCGTTCTTCTACCTGTTGATCGCCGCTGTCGCGCCCGGCTGGTTCTCGGCCGTCCGGTGGTCGTGGCTGACCGTGGCCGGCGCGGTGACGTACCCCCTCTACCTGCCGCACGAGGAGATCGACTGGACCGTGTTCCGGCACTACGGCCGAGAGGTCAACCCGCTGGGTCCGGTGCTCGGGACCGCGGCCGTCATGGTGCTGATCGCCTGCTGGCGCACCGGATCATCGAGCGACCGGCCCCCCGGGCGCTGCGGCAGGTACTGCTGAGGGCCGCCGACCAGATACGGACGGCCTGACCCCACCGCGAACGGGTCCGGCCCCGCGCCTCGGGAGGTGCGGGGCCGGACCCGTGTCACGGGACCCGCGGTCAGCGCCCGCGGAGCTCGCGGTAGCGGGCGACCAGGTCGGCGGTGGAGCTGTCGAGGGCGTCGGCGCCCTCGCCGGTGAGCAGGATCGGCTCGATCCGCTTGGCCAGCACCTTGCCCAGCTCGACGCCCCACTGGTCGAAGGAGTCGATGTTCCAGACCGCGCCCTGCACGAAGACCTTGTGCTCGTACAGCGCGACCAGCTGGCCGAGGACGGACGGGGTCAGCTCATCGGCGAGCAGCACCGTGGTGGGGTGGTTGCCGCGGAAGGTGCGGTGCGGGACCTGGTGGGCCGGCACACCCTCGGCGGCGACCTCCTCGGCGGTCTTGCCGAAGGCGAAGGCCTGCGCCTGGGCGAAGAAGTTGGCCATCAGCAGGTCGTGCTGGGGGGCCAGGGCGGCCGGCAGGTCGTCGACCGGCTTGGCGAAGCCGATCAGGTCGGCCGGGATCATCTTGGTGCCCTGGTGCAGCAGCTGGTAGTAGGCGTGCTGGCCGTTGGTGCCGGGGGTGCCCCAGACCACCGGGCCGGTGGTCCAGCCGACCGGGTTGCCGTCGCGCTGCACCGACTTGCCGTTGGACTCCATGTCCAGCTGCTGCAGGTAGGCGGTGAACTTGGAGAGGTAGTGCGAGTAGGGCAGCACCGCGTGCGACTGGGCGTCGAAGAACGCGCCGTACCAGATGCCGAGCAGGCCGAGCAGGAAGGGGACGTTCTGCTCCAGCGGGGCGGTCCTGAAGTGCTCGTCCACCAGGCGGAAGCCGTCCAGCATCTCCTGGAAGCGCTCCGGGCCGATGGCGATCATCAGCGACAGGCCGATCGCCGAGTCGTAGGAGTAGCGGCCGCCCACCCAGTCCCAGAACTCGAACATGTTCTCGACGTCGATGCCGAAGTCGGCGACGCCCTGGGCGTTGGTGGAGAGCGCCACGAAGTGCTTGGCCACCGCCTCCTGGCCGGCGCCCAGCTGGTCGAGCAGCCAGGTCCGGGCCGAGGTCGCGTTGGTGACGGTCTCGATCGTGGTGAAGGTCTTGGAGGCGACGATGAAGAGCGTCTCGGCGGCGTCCAGGTCGCGGACCGCCTCGTACAGGTCGGCGGGGTCGACGTTGGAGACGAAGCGGAACGCGAGGTCGCGCTGGCTGTAGGAGCGCAGCGCCTCGTAGGCCATCGCCGGGCCCAGGTCCGAGCCACCGATGCCGATGTTGACGACGGTGCGGATCCGCTTGCCGGTGTGACCGGTCCACGCGCCGCTGCGCACCCGGTCGGCGAAGGCGGCCATCTTGTCGAGCACCGCGTGCACGCCCGGCACCACGTTGACGCCGTCCACCTCGATCACCGCGTCGCGCGGGGCCCGCAGCGCGGTGTGCAGGACGGCGCGGTCCTCGGTGACGTTGATCTTCTCGCCGCGGAACATCGCGTCGCGCAGCTCGGCGACGCCGGTCGCCTCGGCCAGCGCGTACAGCAGCTCCAGCGTCTCGTCGGTGACCAGCTGCTTGGAGTAGTCCACGTGCAGGTCACCGACCCGCAGCGAGTAGCGGCTGCCGCGCCGCGGGTCCGCGGCGAACAGCTCGCGCAGGTGCAGCTCGCCGAGGTCCGCCCGGTGCTTCCCGAGGGCGGCCCACTGCGGGGTGCGGTCCAGGGGGGTACGGCCGCTGACGGGGTTCTCCGGCATCGGTTTCTCTCCTCGAATCGGTCTGACCAACGGTGTCCGACCCGGGGGGAAGGACCGGGCCGGCCGCCGGTGCTTGTGGCGGGATCGACCGGCCCAGCCTACGGAAGAGTCAGCACCCTTTGCGCCATCGCGACCTGACGTGGTGCGGTCATTTACGAGCCGATCGCAGGTCGAGCCCGCGCAGCACCTGGTCGACCAGCTCGGGATCGGTCCCCGGCTCGGAGCGGGCGGCGAGCACCTCGCGGCGCGAGGCCGCCAGCAACTCCTGTTCCAGCGCGCGCAGTCGGCGCAGCGCGGCGACCCGGCGGCGGACCTCGGCGGACTCGTCCTCCTCGTACTGCTCGGGGCAGAGCCGGGCCAGCCGGTCGTGCTGGCGGGTGCGCAGTTTCTCCACCAATTCCGGCGGGAGTTCATCCTCGTGTTCCAGTTCGGCCAACCGGTCCAGCCCGGCCCGGGCGGCTCGCCACCAGAGCTGGCGTTCCTGCTGCTCGCGGCGGTCCAGGTGCGGGTCGATGCCGAGCAGCCGGACCAGCCAGGGCAGCGTGAGGCCCTGGAACAGCAGGGTGAACAGGACCACGGAGAACGCGACCAGGATGATCCGGCCACGGCCGGGGAAGTCCGCGCCGCCGTGCACGGTGAGCGGGACGGCCAGTGCCAGCGCGACGGTGGCCACCCCGCGCATCCCGGACCACCAGAGCACCACGGTCTCCCGCCAGCCGAGCGGCACGTCGTCCTCGCCGCGGCTCAGCCGCCGGGAGATCCAGGCGGCCGGCAGCAGCCAGAGCAACCGGACCAGCACCACCACGACGATCACCAGGGCGGCGTCACCGAGCATGTCCTGCCAGCCCGCTCCGGCGTCCCGCAGCACGGTGGCCAGCTCCAGGCCGATCAGGCCGAACGCCACGCCGGTGATCAGGATCTCGACGATCTCCCAGAACGCGCCGCCGACCAGCCGGTAGCCGACGTCGTCCGCGTCGACCGCCCGTTCGGCCAGGTAGAGGCCGCAGACCACGACGGCCAGCACCCCCGAGCCCTCGGTCTCCTCGGCCAGCGTGTAGGCGGCGAACGGGACCAGCAGGTTCAGCGCGACCTGCTGGGTCGGGTCCGCCAGCAGTGCGGCCAGCCGGGCGTTCAGCCAGCCGAGCGCGATCCCGACCAGCACTGCCAGCACCGCGGAGAGCACGAAGCGCTGCAGGGCGTGCCAGGCCGAGAAGTCACCGCTGACCAACGCCTCGACGGCCAGCGCGTAGATCACGATCGCCGTCACGTCGTTGAACAGCCCCTCGCTCTCCAGCACCGCCACCAGTCGCCGGGGCAGCCCCACGCTGCCCGCCACCGCGACCGCGGCCACCGGGTCCGGCGGCGAGACCAGCGCGCCCAGCGCCACCGCGGCGGCCAGCGGCAGGGCCGGCGCCAGCGCGTGGAAGGTCGCCGCGACCGCCGTGGTGGTGACCACCACCAGGGCCACCGCGAGCAGCAGGATGGTGCGCAGGTTGGCCCGGAAGTAATGCAGCGAGGCGCGCCGGGCCACCGCGAAGATCAGCGGCGGCAGCACCAGCGGCAGGATCAGGCCCGGTTCGACGGCGATGTTGGGGATCTGCGGGATCAGCGCCATGACCAGCCCGAACACGGTCATCAGCACCGGCTGCGGCACGCCCGTGCGGCGGGCCAGCGGCATGGTGACCACCGAGGCGAGCAGCACCAGGAAGAGCAGGGAGAGCTGGGCCACGGGCGGGACCTTCCGACGACTGGGGGTTCGGGCCAGTGATATCCCACATGGGCGGTTATGTCCGGAAGGCCGCACTTCGGGGCGGGCCACCCCCGGGCAGCGGCGGCGGATGAGGAACCGATTAGACCGAACGGCCGCCGACCAGGTAATGTTTCCCCTGTCAGCAGGCGCCGCTAGCTCAGTTGGTTAGAGCAGCTGACTCTTAATCAGCGGGTCCGGGGTTCGAGTCCCTGGCGGCGCACAGCGAACGACCGAAGGGCGTCCTCCCAGTGGGAGGGCGCCCTTCGGCGTTCCCGGGTGCCCTACCCTGGCCGGGGCACGGCCTCGAAGTGAGGGGTTCGGTTATGCGAGTCGGAATCACCGGGTACCGGGGGCTGTCGGAGATCACCGAGATGCTGGTGCGCGGGGCGATGTGGGAGCTGGTCACCACGTACGGGCCCTACGAGCTGGTCGGGGTGACCTGCCTGCGGCCGGGGCCGGAGACCTGGTTCGCGCAGGCGGTGCGCGAGCACGGGGGCAGGATCGAGATCATCGTGCCGGCGAGCGGCGGGGCGCTGCCGGCCGGTGAGATCGCACGGGAGGCCACGGCGGTGCACCGGCTGGCCCCGGTGGCGGCCGGCGGGCTGGGCGACGACCTCGGGCGCGCGCTGGTCGGGATGGTCGACGAGGTGATCGCGGTCTGGGACGGCGCGCCGGACTGCGAGCCCGCCGAGGTGGCCGCGCTGGCCCGGCGGGCCGGGCTCTGGGTGCACGAGATCTGGCCGGACGGCTGCCAGCGGCCGGCCCGGGACTAGGGACGATGCCCGGAGGGGCAGCGAGTGCTGCCCCCGGCCCCGCCCGTCCGGGATACGCACACCGCCCCGGTCGCCGACGAACTTCCGCTAGCTGTTCTTCCTGTTGGAACGCCCGCCGGGCTGTTTGGCTGATGGGGCAAGCACCGTGCCGCCGCCCGCCGACCCGTCCGCACCGGAAGGGACGGGAGGCGGCACGGTCCGGACTCGACAGAGACGGAGGACACCCCTTTGCTGGACCCGTCCGCGACCGGTCAGGTCATCGCCCGCTCCCCCGTCCGCCCGGCCCACCCGGCCGAGTCGATGGAGACCCTGCACCGCGCCCTGAGCGCCGCGGCCGCCGGGAGGGACGGGGCGGCGCTGCTGGTCCGCGGCGAGGCCGGGATCGGCCGGACCACGTTCCTGGGCGAGGCCGCGCTGCTCGCCGAGCGGCTGGGCTTTCGCACCGCGTGGGCCCGCAGCCATCCGCCGGTCCACGAGGAGCAGCTGGTGACCGTGCGCCAGCTGCGCGAGGAGCTGGACCGTGGTGGTTCCGGCCCGGCCCGGCCCGGGCACCCGCTCTGCCGCACGGCCGGGGCGGGCACCGGGCTCTACCGCTCGGTGGCCGCCGCGCAGACGGACCGGCCGGTGCTGCTCGCCATCGACGACCTGCAGTGGTGCGACGCCTGGTCGCTGCGCGAGGTCAGCCACCTGCTGCACCGGCGGACCGGGCTGCGGGTGGTGGTGCTGGCCGCGCTCCGCGGCGATCTGCCGGCCACCCACCCCGAGGCCTGCCGGGACGTGGTGACGGCGATGCGGCAGCTACGGCTGCGTGGGCTGGACCGGACGGCCGCCGAGCAGCTGGTCCGGAGCGTGCTGCCCGGCACCCCCGATCCCGGCTTCGTCACCGCCTGCCTGCGCGCCACCCGGGGCAATCCGCGGCTACTGCTCGCCCTGCTCACCGAGCTGGCCGAGCACGGGGTCGAGCCCGACCGGATGGGTGCCGGGCTGCTCGCCCGGTTCGCGCCCGAGGTCGCGGCGCAGCACGTACTGGCGGTGGCCGGCGGGCCGGACGGCGACGCCTGGCGGCTGGCCGCCGCGCTGGCGGTGTTGGGCGGCCGGGCCACCCTGGAGCGGGCCGCCGCGCTGGCGGGGCTGCCGCTGGAAGGCGCGGCGCACGCGGCGGACCGGCTCTTCCGGGCCGAGCTGCTGGCCACCGGGCGGCCGTTGGCGTTCTCGCACCCGATCGTCGGGGACGCGGTGGCCCGGCACCTGCCGGCCGGCACCGCCGCCTGGCTGCACGGACGGGCGGCGGTGCTCGCTCCGGCGGCGGCCACGGTTCCCACGACCGCCGCGGCTCCCACCCCGGTGACGGCCCCGGCCGCGCTGACGCCCCCGGTCGCGCCGCCGGTCACCGAGCTGCGCTGCCTGGGCGGCTTCCGCCTGGTCGTGCAGGGCCACGAGGTGGACTGCTCGTCGGCCCGCCCCAAGACCCGCAGCCTGCTCCGGCTGCTCGCGCTGCACGGCGGCAGGGCGGTGCACCGCGAGGTGCTCCTCGACGCGCTCTGGCCGGACCTGCCCTCGGACGCGGGGGTCCGCAACCTCCAGGTCACCGTCTCCCGGCTGCGGGTGCTGCTCGGCCCGGGGCTGCTGGTCCGCACGGGCGCCTCGTACGGCCTCGCCTTGGAGGGCGAACTAGTCAGCGACGTAAGGGAGTTCGAGCACGCGGCGGACGCCGCCCGGGGGTACGCCCGGGCGACCGGGGAGGAGCGGGCGGCCGGCCTGCGCGCCGCCCGCCGCTGGTACGGCGGCGACCTGCTGCCGGAGGAGGGGCCGGCCGAGTGGGTGGTCGAGGAGCGGGCCCGGCTGCGGGCCCGGGCGGCCGAGGTCTCCGCGCTGCTGGCCGAGGCCGAGCTGGCCACCGGCCGCATCCGGGCCGCGGTGCGGGCCGCCGAGGAGAGCCTGCGGCTGGAGCCGTTCCACGACGCGGCGTGGCGGACCCTGATCGACGCCTACCGGCGGGCCGGCGACCGGGCGTCGTCCGAGCAGGCCTCGCGGCGCTACGACGACATGCTGTCGTCGCTGGCCTGACCGGAAGGGGCTGGCCCGCCCCGAGCAGGCCGACCCGGTCCCGTCGTCAGATCAGCCCCTGGCGCAGCGCGTACGCGACGGCGTGGGTGCGGTTGCGCAGCTGGAGCCGGCTGGTGACGTCGTGCAGCACGTTCTTGACGGTCCGTTCGGAGTAGGCGAGCTGCTGGGCGATCTCGCGGGTGTCGTGCCCCTCGGAGACCAGCCGCAGCACCTCGATCTCCCGCTGGTGCAGCCCGGAGAACGAGAGGCCACGCGGGTCGAGGATCTGCCGCTGGATCCGGCCCATCTGGTTGAGCAGCCGCCCGAGCAGGTCCGGCGGGATGGCGCCCTCGCCGCGGACGGCCGCGCCGAGCGTGGCGACCAGCTGGTCCGCGGTCGCCTCGGAACGCCGCAGCAGCCCGACCACCCCGCACTCCACGGCGGTCGCCACGGCCGCGTCGTCCAGCGCCGAGACCACCAGGACCAGCGCGGCGGGCACCGCCCGGCACAGGCCGCGCAGCGAGCTGACCACCCGCTGGTCCACGCTGTCCGCGACGACCAGGACGACGTCCGCCGGGCTGGGGTCGGTGCTGGCGAGCAGCCGCAGCTCGGGCCGGGTGCGCAGCTGGGCGGCGACGCCCGACTGCGAGATGGGGTCGTCGGCGTGGATGCGAACGGCCATGCGCGTCGCGGTCATGAGGGGTCTCCCGGGTGGCTCGGGCCGGCCGTGAGCCTTGGTGTCGGGCGGTCCGGGTCACCCGGGCCGGCGGCCGGCGGATCCTGCCCGCGTGCCGACCGCCGTCCACGGTTGCCCGTTCGATCCGGCCGGTCGGCCACGGGCCGATGCCCTCGAGTGTGACGGACGCTGCCTACCAGGAACCTAACAGGCGATCCCCCCGGCTCACCGCCGCAGGACGGACGGGCGGACGCACGGGCCCGGTCCCGCCGCTCCCCGCCCGACTAGGCGAGTTCGGCGAGCTCGACGAGCTCGGCGAACTCCGCGGAATCGGCGAGCTCGGCGAGATCGGCGAGCTCGGTGGCGTAGCACTTCACCAGCGGCGGGATCCGGTAGTCGCCCCCGCCCAGCGGCTCGACCAGGTGACCTGCCGTCAGCTCATCCAGTGCCGCGGCCACGCCGGACCTCGGCAGGCCCAGCCGGGCCGCCAGCGACCGCCCGCAGAACCGGTCCCCCGGCAACCCCCCGAGCAGCCGGAACACCTCCGCCGCCGAGAGCACCGCCGCCCGGTCCTGGACCACCGACGCCAGCCCGGTCCAGGCCACCCTCCCGGCACGGCGCGGCTGCTCGGGCCCGCTCCCGGACAGCGCCAGGTAGCTCTCCCGCAGCCCTTGACGGACCGACAGGTCCCCCACCACCAGCTCGTCCAGCAGCCGCTCCCGGTCGCCGAGGCGTTCGGCGAGCGCCGCCACGCCCCAGGTGGGCCGCCCGGCCAGCCGGGCGCCTGCCGCCCGCAGGGCGAGCGGGAGGCCGGCACAGGCGGCCAGCACCTGGTCCACCGCCGCCGGCTCGGCGGCCACCCGGTCGGCTCCGATCAGCCGGCCGAGCAACGCGGTCGCGTCCGGCCGTTCGAACGGGCCGAGTTCGAGGGGGTGTCCCGGGTGCTGCCCCGTGGTCAGCCGGCGGCGGCTGGTGACCAGTACCCCGCAGGAGCCGGTGTCCGGCAGCAGCGGCGCCAGCTGCGTCGCGTCCGCCGCGTCGTCCAGCAGCAGCAGGAAGCGCCGGCCGGCCACGAGTCCGCGGTAGCGGGCGACCCGTTCGGGCTCCCCGTGCGGCACCTCCTCGGCCGGCACGCCGAGCATCCGCAGCAGGCGGCCGAGCAGCGCGGTCGCGTCCGGTGGGTTCTCGGTCCGGCCGCGCAGGTCGAGGTGGAGCTGCCCGTCCGGGAAGCTCTCGCGCGCCCGATGGGCCGCGCGGACGGCGGTGACCGTCTTGCCGACCCCGGCCGGGCCGGTCAACACGGCCATCGCCATCGCCTCCGCGCCGGTGCCGTCGCCCGCACCCGCGAGGATCTCGTCGAGCCGCTCCAGCTCCGCCGTCCGACCGGAGAAGTCGGCTATGTCCGACGGGAGTTGGGCCGGACGGACGAGCGGACGCGGCGGCCCGCCCGGCACGTTCCCGACACCGCCGGCCCCACCCCGCAGGGCCCGTTCGGCCGTCGCGGCGCGCAGGAAGTCGGCCCGCACCGGACCGGCCAGCCCCAGCGCGGCCGCCAGCGCCTCCACCGAGCGGCGCTGCGGCACCCTGGCCCGCCCCCGCTCAAGGTTGCCGACCGCCCGCGCGCTCAGTGCCGCGGTCTCCGCCAGCGTCTCCTGGGTCATGCCCACTGCCTTGCGATGCCGCCGGAGCAGCTCCCCGAAACTCCCCAGCATCCCGTAGGTACCCAACTTTGTTGCCCCTAAGGTCACTATGTTCGTGCCCCTCCAAGGGGTTACGACGTACCCCGGCTGCCATCGGTTACAGAGTGACGCGTATTTTTTTGGTGACCAGCCGTGGGCGAACAGTAGCCGAACGCCGGCCCGAGGGGGGCAGTGTCACCACGGCGAGTAACTGGGAATCCGGGGGGCATCGACATGACATATCAGGCACCGGCGGACGACCCGGGGCGAACTCCGGACGAACCGCCCGCCTTCGACCGTCTCCTGCTGACGCACCGTCGCACCGCCGGACTGACGCAGAGTGAACTCGCCGCCGCGTCCGGGGTGAGCGTCCGGGCGATCAGCGAGCTGGAGACCGGGCGCAGCCGGGCGCCCCAGCACCGCTCGGCCCAGGCCCTGGCCGAGGCCCTCGGTCTGGCACCGGCCGCCCGGGAGGTGTTCCTGCGCGCGGCCGGCGCCGGCCGCGCGCGCCGCCGGGGCGCACCGCCGGCGCGGCCCGGCGCGCCGCCCCAGGCGACGCGAGGGCGCCCGGCCGGCCCCACGCCACCCGCCGCCCCCGCCGACTTCACCGGCCGGCGCGCCGAACTCCGCCGCCTGCACGCCCTGGTGGCGGGCCTCGAGGCGGCCCCCAGCGGCCCGGCCCCGGTGGTCGTCACGCACGGCCCCTCCGGTCTGGGCAAGACCTCGCTGGCGCTGCGGCTGGCCGCGGAGAGCGCCGCGAGTTTCCCGGACGGCGTGCTCCATCTCGACCTGCGCGGCGCGGGCACCTGGCCGCTGGCCGCCGAGGAGGCACTGGCCCGGTTGCTGGAGTCGCTGGGCGTCCCGGCCGACCGGCTGCCCCGCGACCAGGCCGAACGGGTGGCGCTCTACCGGTCGCTGCTGCATGACCGGCGGCTGCTGCTGATCCTGGACAACGCGCACGACGAGGGCCAGGTGCGGCCGCTGCTGCCGGGCAGCCCGGGCAGCCTGACCCTGTTGACCAGCCGCCGCTCGCTGGCGGGCCTGGAGGTCAGCGAACGGCTGCCGCTGGACGTGCTCCCGGAGGCCGACGCGGTCGAGCTGCTCGGCCGGCTCGCCGGCACCGGCGCCGAGGCGGGCGCCGGTGACCTCGCGGAGCTCGCGGTCCTCTGCGGCCGCCTCCCGCTCGCCCTGCGGATCGCCGGCAACCGCCTGGCCGGCCGCCGGGGCGAGACCCCGAGCGCCCTGGCCGAACAACTGCGTGACGAGGCACGCCGGTTGGACGGTCTGGCCGACGGCGATCTCCAGCTGCGCTCCGCGTTCCAGCACTCCTACCGCTGCCTCCCCGAGCGGGCGCGCCGCCTGTTCCGCCGGCTCTCCCTCGTCCCGGGCCACGACTTCGGGCGCGGCACGGCCGCCGCCCTGACCGGCCTGCCGGAGACCACCGCCGAGGAGGTCCTGGAGGCGCTGGTGGACAGCGGGCTCCTGGAGCCGGCCCAGCAGGCGTTCCGCTATCGCTTCCACGACCTGGTCCGGCTGTTCGCCGGCGAGTCGCTGGAGCGGGACGAGACGCCGGCCGAACAGCGCCGGGCCCGGGCCGAGTTCATGATCTGGCTGCTGGAGACGGCCACCTGGTCCGGCCACCGCTTCGACCCCCCGCCGTCCGGGCCCGCGCGCCCAGCCGCCCCGGACGAGTGGAGCCGGGCGCTGCGCTGGCTGGACGCCGAGCGGGCGAACTGGCTGGCCGCCGCCCGGTGGGCGGCCGAACTCGGCCAGCACCGGCGGGTGGTGGACCTCGCCGAGGCCATGCACTGGTTCGCCGACCTGCGCAGCACGCTCAGCTCGTGGAGCGAGCTGTTCGAGCTCGCCGCCGGCTCCGCGCGGGCCCTGGGCAGCCGCCGCGAGGAGGCGACCATGCTCAACTACCTGAGCTGGACGCTGAGTCTCTGCGCGGGACGCCACCAGGAGGCGGTCACCGTGGCGGGCCGGGCGGCGATGTCGGCCCGGCTGGCCGGCGACCTGCTGGCCGAGGCCTGGTCGCTCACCTACCGCGCCACCGCGCTGCGCCGGCTCGGCATGCTGGTCGAGGCGGCCGTCGAGTACCGGAGCTCGGCCGCCCTGATGGCCGAGGCCGGCTACCCGACCGGCCGGTGGGTGGCCCGACGCCATCTGGGCACCACGCTGAGGGCGTTGGGCCACTCCGAGGAGGCCGCCGGGATCCACCGCGAGGTGGTGGACCAGTACGAGTCGGGCCACGGCGACCCACCGGGCAGCGTCCACCAGACCGCGGCACTCGCCCTCGCCCTGCGCGAACTCGGCGAGGACGAGATGGCGTTGGGCCACTGGGAGCAGGCCGCCACGGCGTACGAGCGGGTCGTCCCGCTGCTGCGCAGCCTGCAGTCGCGCTCGACCCTGGCCCAGTCCCAACTCGCCCTGGGGCGGGTGCGGTTCGAACTCGGCAGACCGGACGTGCTGGACTGCCTGGACCCGGCACTGGCCTACTTCGAGCAGTCGCCGGACCTGACCGCCCAGGCCAGCGCCCTGCGTGAACTGCGCTGCTCGGTGGAGCAGTTGGCGCCGAGCGGCGCGCTCCGCGACCAGTGGGCGCGCGCCCTCGAGCTCTGCCGCACCTGACCGGACGACGGGACGACCGGTGGGCGCTACGGCGTCAACCGGTTCGGCCCCCGGAACAGGAACCCGGCGTCCCGGATCGACCCCAGCCCCAGCAGCACCATCAGCACCCGCCCGAGCCCCAGCCCGAACCCACCGTGCGGGGGCGTCCCGTACCGGAAGCAGTCCAGGTACGACGCCAGTGGTTCCAGCGCCATCCCCTTCTCCGTCGCCTGCGCGCGGAGCACCTCGTACCGGTGCTCGCGCTGGGCGCCGGTGGTGATCTCCAGCCCCTGCCACAGCAGGTCGAAGCTGGCCGTCACCGACGGGTCGGCGGCCCGCCGGTGGTGGTAGAACGGGCGCACCGACGCCGGGAAGTCGGTGACGAAGACGAACGCGTGCCCGTGCTCCTCGGCGACCAGCGCGGCCAGCCGCCGCTCGCCCTCCGGGTCCAGGTCCTCGGCGACGCCCTCCGGGTCCCACCCCGTGGCGCGCAGCCGGGCCAGCGCCTCGGCCATCGTGACCCGCGGGAACGGCAGCGCGGGCACCACCGGCTCCACCCCCAGCAGCTCGCGGATCGCCTCGCCGTGCCGCTCGGTGACCCGGCTCAGCACCCGGTGCAGCATCCGCTCCTCGAAGGCCATCACCTCCTCGACGTCCTCGATCCAGGCGATCTCGACGTCGACACCGGTGAACTCGGTCGCGTGCCGGGAGGTGAAGGAGGGCTCGGCGCGGAAGACCGGCCCGATCTCGAAGACCCGGTCGATCCCGCCCGCGATCGCCAGCTGCTTGTAGAACTGCGGCGACTGGGCGAGATACGCGGTGCGGTCGAAGTACCCCACCCGGAACACCTCGGCACCGGACTCCGAGGGGGCGCCCATCAGCTTGGGGCTGTGCAGCTCGGTGAACCCCTCCTCGGCGGCCACCTCGCGCATCGCCTGCTCGACCGTGGTCTGCACGGCGAGCACCAGCTGCCGCTCCGGGCGGCGCAGGTCGAGGAAGCGCCAGTCGAGCCGGTGCTCGGGCCCGGAGTGCTCGTCGATCGGCAGCCCGGCCTCGGCGAGCGCGACGATCTCCACCCGCTCGGGCCTGACCTCCAGGCCGCCGAGCTTGACGATCGGGTTGGCCACCACAGTGCCAGTGATCTTCACCGCGGACTCCGGGGTGAGCCGTTCCAGGGCCGCCTCGACCGGGTCGCCGTCGCCTCCCCTGCGGTGGGTGACCTGGACCAGGCCGGTGTGGTCGCGGACCACCACGAACTGCATCCGGCTCTGCAGCCGGAGGGCGTTGATCCAGCCGTGGACGGTGACGGTCTCCGCGGGATCCGCCGCGGCCCCGGTCCGGGCCCCGGGCTGGGCCCCGGCGAGGCGGGCGAGCTCACGGATCAGGGTGCGGGCCATGGTGCGGCTCCCGGTGTGCTGGCGCGTTGTTCGCGCACTCGGCGGGTGGTAGACGGCCACCCGGGGGACCCCCACGCTAACCACGTGATCAGCGCCCGGTCACCTGGTTTTCCGCTCCGGTTGCCGGTCCCCCGGTACCCCCGAAGGATGGACGGGGTGACGACTCAGCCCGGGTATCTGCGCTTCCCGCACCTGCGCGGGGAGCTGCTCGTCTTCACCGCCGAGGACGACGTCTGGTTGGCCCCGCTGGACGCCGACGGCGCCGCGGCCGGTCGGGCCTGGCGGGTGAGCTGTGACCGGACCAGGGTCAGTCACCCCCGGCTCTCCCCGGACGGCCGTACGGTCGCCTGGACCAGCTGGGCCGCGCTCACCCCCGAGGTGTGGACCGCGCCCACCGAGGGCGGCCCGTCCGTCCGGCTGAGCCACTGGGGCAGCTCGGACACCCGGGTGCGCGGCTGGCTGCCGGACGGCCGGGTGCTGGCGGTCAGCTCGCACCACGAGCCGTTCGCCCACTACACCTGGGCCTACGCGCTGCCGACGGACGGCTCGCCGGGCACCCGGCAACCCTGGGGTCCGGTCCGCGACGCCCAGGTCACGGCCGCCCACACCGTCCTGCTGACCGGCGCCGCACCGCACGAGCCGACCGCCTGGAAGCGCTACCGCGGCGGCGCCCACGGCCGGCTCTGGCTGGACGGCGAGCGGCTGCTGCCCGATCTGGCCGGCCACCTGGCCGCGCCGCTGCTGGTGGACGGGCGGGTGGCGTTCCTCTCCGACCACGAGGGCATCGGCAACCTGTACTCCTGCCGCCCCGACGGCACCGACCTGCGCCGGCACACCGACCACGCCTCGTACTACGCCCGGGAGGCCGCCACCGACGGCCACCGGGTGGTCTACCAGCACGCCGGTGACCTCTGGCTGCTGGACGGCCTGGACACCGCCGCCCCGCTCCGGCTGACCGTCCCGCTCGGCGGCGCCCGGGCCGGCCGCCGCCCGTACCAAGTCACGGCCGCCCGCCAGCTCAACGACATGGCCTGCGACGCCACCGGCCGGGCCGGTGTGGTCGCGGTGCGCGGCAGCCTGTACTGGCTGACCCACCGGGACGGCCCGGCCCGGGCACTGGCCGACACGCCCGGTGTGCGGGCCCGGCTGCCGGTGATGCTCGGGCACAGCGGCCGGGTCGCCTGGGTCACCGACGCGACCGGCGAGGACGCCGTGGAGCACGTCCCGCTGCCCGGCCACCCGGGCCACCCGCCCGAGGAGCCGCGCCGGATCGCCGCCGGGCGACTCGGCCGGGTGCTGGAACTGGCCGCCGCGCCGGACGGGCGCACGCTCGCCACCACCGCCTCGGACGGCCGGCTGCTGCTGGTGACGGTCGAGGACGGCACGGTGCGCGAGCTGGTCCGCTCGGAGTTCGGGCCGGTGCGCGGACCGGTGTTCTCCCCCGACTCGCGCTGGCTGGCCTGGTCGCAGCCGGTGGCCGGCCGTTCGCTGCGCCGGATCCGGCTGGTCCGGTTGGACGCGCCCGAGCAGATCATCCAGGTGACCAGCGGACGCTTCGAGGACGAGCAGCCGGTCTTCACCCGGGACGGCCGCTACCTGGTCTTCCTCTCCTGGCGTGGCTTCGACCCGGTGCACGACGTGCACACCGGCGACCTGTCGTTCCCGCTGGGCTGCCGCCCGTACCTGGTGCCGCTGGCCGCCGACACGCCGTCGCCGTTCGCCGCGCCGGTGGACGGCGGGTACGGGCCGCCGGAGAGCACGGGTGACGGGACGGTCGTGGTGGACGCGGAGGGGCTGAGCACCCGGCTGGTGGCGTTCCCGGTGATCGCCTCCAAGTACTCCGCGCCCTGGCCGGTCCGCGGCGGCGTGGTCTGGCTGCGCTGGCCCATCTCCGGGATGCTCGGGGAGACCTTCGCCAGCCCGACCGACGTCTCGGCCCGGCCCGCGCTGGAGCACTTCGACCTGGCCAGCGCCACCCGCAGCACGCTCCAGGAGCAGCTGGACGGCTACGCGGTCTCCGGTGACGGCGGCACCCTGCTCACCTTCTCGGGCGGCGTGCTCAAGGTGCTGCCGCTGGGTGCGCCGGGCGCGGCGGGCGTCGTCGACCTGCGCCGGATCACCCACACCGTGCACCCGGCCGCGGAGTGGCGGCAGGCCTTCCACGAGGCGGCCCGGCTGGTCCGCGACCAGTTCTGGGACCCGGGGCTCGGCGGCCTGGACTGGACCGCGCTCACCGCGCAGTACGAGCCGCTGCTGGAGCGGATCGCCACCCCGGACGACTTCGCCGACCTGCTCCGCGAGCTCCTCGGCGAGCTGGGCACCTCGCACGCGTACGTCACCGCGGCCCGGCGCGGCGAGGGCCCGGCGCCGGTGCAGCAGCCGCTCGGGCTGCTCGGCGCCACGACCACCCGGACGGACGACGGGCGCTGGCTGCTCTCGCACATCGTGCCCGGCGAGTCCTCCGACCCGCGCGCGCACGCCCCGCTGGCCGCACACGGGGTCCGCGACGGCGACGAGCTGGTCGCCATCGCCGGGCGGCCCCCCGACCCGGTGCGCGGGCCCGACCCGCTGCTGGTCGGCACCGGCGACACCACGGTCGAACTGGCCGTCCGCGGCGGCCCGGACGCCCCGCTGCGGCGGATCGCGGTGACCCCGCTGACCGACGAGCGGCCGCTGCGGTACCAGGACTGGGTGCTCAAACGGCGGGAGCTGGTAAGGGAGTTCAGCGACGGGCTCTGCGGCTACCTGCACATCCCGGACCTCGGCGGTTCCGGCTGGGCCCAGTTCAACCGCGACCTGCGCCGCGAACTCGACCGTCCCGCACTGGTGTTGGACGTGCGGGGGAACGCTGGCGGCAACGTCTCGGAGCTGGTGCTGGAGAAGCTCAGCCGCCGGGTGCTCGGCTGGGACCTGCCGCGCGACCGCCGCGCGATCCGCTATCCGCGGGACGCCCCGCGCGGTCCGGTGGTGGCGCTGGCCGACGAGGCCACCAGCTCGGACGGGGACGTGATCATCACGGCGGTCAAGTTGCTCGGGCTCGGCCCGGTGGTGGGCTCGCGCACCTGGGGCGGGGTGATCGGGACCACCGGCCGGCACGTCCTGGGCGACGGCACCCAGATCTCGGTGCCCTCGACGGCGTCCTGGTTCACCGGCGGGTACGGGTTCGCGGTGGAGAACCACGGGGTCGAGCCGGACGTCCCGGTGGTGCGCACGCCCCGGGACTGGGCCGCCGGACGCCACACCGACCTGGCGGCGGCGGTCCGGGTGGCCCTGGACCTCCTGCGCCGCCACTCCGCCGCCGCACCGCCACCGGCCGGCACCCCGCGTCCCGACCTGCGCCGCCCGCCCCTGCCGCCGCGGACCTGAGACTCCCCGTACGGGGTGAGCACCGGGTGAGCGGCACCGCGCCGGAGGGCGCACCTCGGGGGTGCGCCCTCCGGCGCGGTGATCAGCGGGCCTCCGCCGGGGCGACGGGCGGCGCCGAAGCAGCGGGCCTACTTCTCCGGGTCGGGGCCGCCTTCGCTCTCCATGTCGTGGGCGGCCTGCTCGATCTCGTCCTGGCCCATGTCCTGGGCCTTGTGGGTGGCGTTGCCCATCGCGTCCGCGGCCGGGCCGGGCATGCGCTCGCCGGCCTTCTGCCCGGCCGAGCCCATCGCGTCGGAGGCCTGCTGGTGGTGGCCGCCGAGTCCGGCCTTGGCGTGTTCGAGGACCTCGTCCGTCTTGCTCCTGAACCGGTCGAAGAATCCCATGTCTCCTCCTTGTGGTGGTCGGCCAAGGGACTGTGACCAACATGTCACCGCTGGTACCACCCCGCACGTCGAGCAGCTCGGCCGGCGGCTACCCTCCCGCCTCAGCCCCCACACCCGCCCCCATACCCCCCCGGCGGCGGCGAAAAAGTTCCCGCCCCGGGCAATCACCGAGCCCTTCCCGGTAGTGCACCAACCGTGAGCGCACCCCCTCCCGGAAAGGGCCGACCATTGCCCCGCCCTGCCAGGCTCCGCCAGGTCCTGATGGCACTGCTGACCGCCGCCACCCTTGCCGCCTGCAGCAATCCGCCACATTCCGCCGCGGTCGACCACACCCGCGGCGTCCCGCCGTCCGGCCAGACCGCGCCGGCCACGTCAGCCGCGCCCGTCAGCCCGGCCGGCCTGCCCGGCGTCGGCCCGGCCGCAACGGCCCGGATACCCGCGGACACCGACCAGGTCCTGCTGGTCACCGGCCAGGCCCGCGACTCCCCGGCCTCCACCGCCGCCCTCTACCAGCGCACCCAGCAGGGCTGGCGGCCCGCCGCGGCCCCCTGGCCCGCCCACAAAGCGCTCAACGGCTGGACCGACGACCACCACGTGGGCGACCTGCGCTCCCCGATCGGCGTCTTCACCCTGAGCGACGCCGGCGGCCTGCTCGCCGACCCCGGCAGCAAGCTCCCCTACCACCAGTCCCCGGGCTTCACCATCGGCGGCGACGGCTTCGACGGCGAACCGCTGACCGGCTCCTTCGACTACGTGGTGGCCATCGACTACAACCGGGTCAGCGGCAGGTCGCCCCTCGACCCGACCCAGCCACTGGGGACCGGCAAGGGCGGCGATGTCTGGGTGCACGTGGACCACGGCGGCCCGACCACGGCCGCGTCAGCCTGTCGAAGGACGACATGGCGGCACTGCTCCGGGCCCTCGACCCGGAGCAGCACCCCGTCATGGTGATGGGCGACGCGGCCTCGCTCAGCCGGTGACGCTGGCCGCCCCCGTCTCCAGGTGCCCGGTGAACCGCTGCGACCAGCTGGCGTCCACGTCCACGGTCACCGACAGGTCGTACCAACCATCGTTGTAGGCGCACGCGTTGAAGTAGTCGCTGACACTGCCGCCGGCCGGGACCTCGTACGTCCAGGGCCCGTCCGTCCGGTAGTTGTTGGCGGCGATGGTGAAGGTCACCGCCGAGCTCCCGCTGTTCGTCAGCTCGAACCAGATCGCGAGCTGCCCGGTGTCCGGCGCCGCCGCGTACGAGGCGGCCACCGCCACCGCCTTGCCGGCCTTGGTGGTGTTACCGGTGAAGCGCCGCAGGAACCGGTTCGGCCCGACCACGCTCAGGTCGTACGCGCCGTTCCCGTACCCGGTACCGCAGTTGAAGAAGTCGCTGGTCGAGCCGCCAGGGTCCACCGTGTACTGCCACGGCCCACCGCTCCGGTAGGCGTTCGCGTAGGCCGCGAAGTGCGCCGAACTCGTGCCCTGGGCACCGACGTTGGCCATCGACAGCCAGACCTTGGTGACACCGCCGGAGTCGAACTCGAGGTGATCCAGGTTGGCGTTCGGCTGGTACGGCAGCGCCCGGGCCTGCCGGGTACCGGACTCCTGCACGGGCAGCGCGTTGTTCGCCGGCGCCGGGTTGGGCAGCGGGCCGCAGGCGGACAGGCCGATGGTGGCCGAGGTGTCGGGCAGCGCCGGCAGACCGTACACCGGGTTGGCGAAGTCGAAGACCGAGGTGAGGTCGCCGCACACCTTGCGCCGCCACGCGCTGATGTTGGGGCAGCTCGCCGGCTTGCCGATGGCGGCCGTCCAGACCTCCAGGAAGCGCAGCACCGAGGTGTGGTCGAAGACCTCCGAGTTCACCCAACCACCGCGGCTCCAGGGCGAGATGGCGATCATCGGGACCCGGAACCCGAGCCCGATCGGCGTTCCGCCGTACGTCTCACCGGCGGTTCCGGCCGGGGCGACGGGCGGCGGCACGTGGTCGAAGAACCCGTCGTTCTCGTCGTAGTTGAGGAAGAGGATCGAGGAGTTGTAGACGTCGGGGTCGGCGTTCAGCGCGTCGATCACCATGTGCACGAAGTGCGCGCCGTCCTCGGGCGTGGCGTAGGGGTGTTCGGACGAACCCTGGTCGGCGACCACCCAGGAGACCTGCGGCAGCGTGCCGCCCAGCACGTCGGCGCGGATCGCGGCGGCGATGTCGTTCGGGGTGTCGCCGGTGCTAGGCACCGAACCCATGCCCTTGACGGCCAGGTCGCTGCCGGCCGGCGCGTTGGCGAACTGGGTGAAGTAGGCCAAGGCGTTGTCACCGAAGTTGTCGCTGGCGTTCTGGTAGACCTTCCAGCTCACCCCGGCGGCCTCCAGGGCCTCGGCGTAGGTCTGCCAGCGCAGCCCGGACTCGTCGCCGCCGTCGTACGCCGGGCCGCCCGCGGTGCCGGCCGGGTCGATCCAACCGCTCCAGTGGTAGGTGCGGTTGGGGCCGGTGGCACTCAGGATCGAGCAGTGGTAGGCGTCGCAGACGGTGTAGTTGTCGGCCAGCGCGTAGTGGAACGGGATGTCGGCACGCTGCAGGTAGCCGAGTGTGCGGATGTTGCCCTTGGCCGAGACCCAGGAGTCCATCCTGCCGTTGTTCCACGCCGCGTGCTGGTCGCTCCAGGCGTGCGAGAGGTCGCCGTTGCACTGGGCAAGCCGCTCGGGGTCGGCGCCGCCGGCCGGACCGGTGGCGCCGAACGCCCACGGGTACTGCCGGCCGCTGCCGTTGGGCTGGTTGAACACCGAGTAGCCGCCGGCGAGTTGGATCGCGCTGCGGTCGGCGAAGCCGCGGACGCCCTGCAGCATGCCGAAGTAGTGGTCGAAGCTGCGGTTCTCCTGCATCAGGATCACGATGTGCTGGGCGTCGGTGATGGTGCCCGTGCTGGTGAGCCCGGTCGCGGCGGCGGACGCGGTGGAGGCACTCACCGCCGCGGTGGCCGCCGCACCCGCAGCGGCCACCATGAACGTTCTACGGCTCAGCTCTGTCATCGGGATCGCCAACCCTTCGATCGCGCCGCGCCGGGCGGCGTACCGGCCCCCGGGCGGATGCCGCGCGGCGCCTGAGGCCCTGTCCGCATGCCGTACGCACGTACGCGCCTTGGGGGTTGTGTGCACAACTTGAGCCGCGCGCCATCCTGACCCCACCGGCTCGCCGGAAACCAGGGGTGTGCGGCGAGTTTGGCGGACTGTTCGCCTCACCGTCAGCGGGTTGCCGCAGGGTGAACCCGAGTTGGCCGTGCCAGGGAGATGGGCCCAACTGATCGTTTCGGGTGTGGCGGCGGCTCCACGCCTGGCGGCGGGCGATCCACCGGCCGGCAAGGCGGCCGTTCGGACACCGCTGCCGGGCCCCACGCCAGGGCGCGTGGGCAGTGGGCGATGATGTCGGAGTGGAGACGATCAAGGGCGACGACCGACTGGCAGGGCTGCGCCGACGGACGGACCGCATGGTGGACCAGCTCGGGAGGCTGGTTTCCGCCGAGACCCCCTCGGAGGACCTGGCTGCCTGCGCCGCCGGTGCGCACGTGGTCTCCGAGCTCGGGAAGGAGATCCTGGGGCACCCGGCCGAACTCGTCGAGTCCGCCGGCCGGACTCACCTCCGCTGGCGCTGGCCCGCTCGGGCAGGTGGCGCCACCGTCGCCCTGATCGGGCACTACGACACCGTCTGGCCGCTGGGCACGCTGGAGCGCTGGCCCTTCGCGGTGGACGAGGCCGCCGGTACGGCCACCGGTCCGGGCTGCTTCGACATGAAGGCCGGCATCGTTCAGCTCCTGCACGCCGTCTCGGTGTTGGACGACCGGGCCGGGGTCGAGATCCTGTTGACCTCCGACGAGGAGGTCGGTTCCCACAGCAGCCGGCACCTGATCGAGGACCTGGGCCGACGGGCCGTCGCCGCGCTGGTCCTCGAGGGCTCCGGTCGCGGTGCGCTGAAGACCGGGCGCAAGGGCACCGGCATGTACCGGCTGGACGTGGCGGGCCACGCGGCGCACGCGGGCCTGGAGCCGGAGAGGGGAGCCAACGCGCTCACGGCGTTGGCGCACCTGCTGCTGGCCGTCGACGCCCTGGCGAGGCCCGAGGTGGGATCCACCATCACCCCGACCCTGAGCGCGGCGGGCACCGCGAGCAACACGGTCCCGGCCCATGCGTACGTCGAGCTGGACGTGCGGGTCCCCAGCCAGGAGGAGGCCGACCGCATCGACGGCGCGCTGAGGGACCTGACGACCGTCGTGCCCGGAACCTCGCTGACCGTCAGCGGTGGACCGCACCGTCCGCCGCTGCCGCTCGCGTCCAGTGCCGCGTTGTTCCGGCGCGCTCGCACCCAGGCGGCCCGGCTCGGCCTGGGGCCCCTGCGGAGCATCGTGGTCGGGGGCGCTTCCGACGGGAACTTCACCGCCTCGGTGGGTTGTCCCACGCTCGATGGCCTGGGCGCCGTCGGCGACGGGGCCCACGCCGAGGGCGAGCAGGTCTCGATCGTCGACATGCCCGACCGTGCGGCGCTCCTGGCTCACCTCGTCGACGACCTGCGCGCGGAGCCGGACTCCGCCGGCTGACCGCACCCCCGGTCAGAAGGGCGGAATCTGCTCGGGCACCAGCCCGGCCTGGCGGAGCAGGCCGTACAGGTCGGTCTCGCCCCAGAACTCGACGATCAGTCCTTCGCGGAGCCGGTAGGACTTGACTCCGGTCATGGTGATGTCCCGGCCGCTGCGATCGTGGGTGTAGGTGAGGGTGAAGGCCACGGTGACCCGGTCGCCGGCGGCGAAGAGGTCGTCCACCCGCACGCGGCAGTTGGACAGTCCCGGCGTCAGCACCGATCCCTCGGGGAGGTGTCGGCCCCGGCCGTGGAAGCCCGCACCGTGCACGAGGACGTCCTCGGCGACGAGTTCCTCGAGCTCGGCGACCTCCCTCGTCTCGAAGACCCGGAGGTAACGGCGGACGACCTCGGCGTTCCGCCGGCTGACGGCTTCGGTTGAGTCGGACATGGAAGGACCGTACCTCCGGCCCGCAACCGAGGTCGACCCCGGTGCGGCCGGGCTGGACGGCGAGTGCGTCGAGCATGAACTGCTCGGACCGGCGGGCCTGATCGGCCGCGGCCAGGTGATCGGGGTAGTCGATCTGGGTCGGCGCGGCGGTCTCGAAGGGGCCCTCGGTCATGTGCGTACGGTACGTGGGCCCCACGGACCGTACGCATGGTCAGATCTGGTCGAACGTACCGACCTTGACGGCCTGCACGAACGTGGCGAACGAAGCGACCGGGAACTCCAGCACCGGCCCCTCGGGATCCTTGGAGTCCCGCACCCGCCCGGGACTCGCGACATCGACCTCGACGCAGTCACCGCCGCCACCACCACCATTGCTGTAACTACTCTTCCGCCACTGGGCGGTGTGCTGATCGGTTCGCATGGCGCTCGTACTCCTCCACTACCGCTCTGATCATCTCTGCGGAGTCCCGCGGCGACAGGGCCTCGGCCCTGAGGAGATCGTAGATCTCGCGAAGCGCGATGACCTCCTCCCGACGCTCCTCAAGGTGCCCCGTACTGCTGCCTTCAAGGTAGGCCACCAGGGACCGTTCGGGCGAGGTCAGCAGCGTGAGCGAGCCAACCATCGCACCGTGCGCACCACTCCCGAACGGCAGCACCTGGATCGTCACATGCGGCAGCTCACCAGCAGCCAGGATGCGACCAAGCTGTACCCGCATCACCTCGGGGCCGCCGACCGCCCTGCGCAGTGCACCCTCATCCAGGATGAACCAGTACCGGGCGGGCTTGGGTCCGTACATGCGCTTCTGCCGGCCGAGGCGCACCGAGACCCTCTCCGCGATCTCCTGCTTCTCTGCATACGGGGTGGCAGATCGGAACAGCTCCCGCGCGTAGTCAGCCGTCTGGAGGAGGCCGGGCACGATCGGGACGTAGCTCTCATGGACCACCGCCTTCTCGGCCTGTCCCAGGAACCGCCGGTACCGATCGGGGTACGGCTCCTTCTTCGCCAGCGGGTAGAGCCGGCCGAAGATCCCGTCCGTCCCGAACGCCACGTCCAACTTCTCGGACAGCCCCTCCGGTGGCAGCGACTCCGCCGCCTCGATCCGCGCCAGATGGGCCTTGCTGAAGTTCACGATCTCCGCCAGGGCGGCGATGGACATCCCGTTCGCCCGCTCGCGGCGGCTCCGGATCTCCCACCCGTACAGATCGCGGGCCGAGCGTTCCGGCTGAAGCTCGTTCGGCTTGAAGCCCACTTCCGCTCCCCTCGCCACGCGTCTCCTCCTGTCGAGTGGAGACGCGGTTCCGCTTCCCAGGATAGCTCCAGAGCGCGACGATCGAGACACAGTCAGTGACAACTACTCCCGGGGTCCCCAGCCATGACCTCGAGACTCCAGCGGCAGATGCACCTCGCCCGTGCCCAAGCGGTCCACGCACTCGCCGATTTGACCGACTCCCTCGGCTCCGCCGGGATCGTCCTGCCCTCCGCCGCCCTCGACGACCACGCGCCGTGCACCGGCATCGTGCTGATCGAACTCGGGCGTGCCCGAGCCGACGTGGTGCTGCGCATGGCCCAGTTGATCCGCATCGGGGTCCGGCATGAGCACTCCTGATGGGTTCCCCACCATCGAGCAGCACCAGGCCCGCCTCTACCGGCTGGAGGCGGAGCGGGCCATCCGCTCCCTCACCGACACCCTGGACCTCGCCGAACTCCCGCCGCTGGTCGGCCTGGAGGCGTTCCGCATCACCGTCACCCCGGCCAGCGCGCACGTGGAGCTGGGCGGTTGCGGCGCTCGGACGCTCCAGGCGATCTCCGACTACCTGGCCGCCCACACCCGTCGCCTCGGCCGTGTCATCCGGGGTGTCACGCTGCCCGCTCGACTGGCCGAACTGCCCACTCTGCCAAGGGAACTGACCGAATGAGCCGCATGACGATCCGCACCTACCGGATCACCTCCGCCGGCCAGCGGATCGACCTCACCGCCCCCGAGGAGGTCGAGACGGAACACCGCCCGGCCGCGCCCCTCGCCTGGTCCGGCCGCGGCTGCCTCCGCTGCCTCCAGGCTCGCCCCCACCCGGACGAGGAGCCTCGGCACCGCTAGGTGTACTGGCCGGCCGGCGCGCGATCCGGCACCCTCCCGCCGGCGAGGAACCGGCTCAGGGGGCGATCGGCAGCTGCCGCTTGTGCTCGGTGAGCCGGTAGCGGCGGACGATGACCCCGAGGGCGGCCTCGTCGACCGGCTTGCCCTCCAGCAGGTCGTCGATGTCGTCGTAGCTGACGCCGAGCGCGTCCTCGTCGGGCCGGCCCGGCTTCAGCGTTTCCAGGTCCGCGGTCGGGGTCTTCCGGACCAGCGCGTCGGGCGCACCCAGCTCCTGCGCGATGGCCCGCACCCGCCGCTTGGTCAGGCCGGTGAGCGGAACCACGTCGGCCGCGCCGTCGCCGAACTTGGTGAAGAAGCCGGAGACCGCCTCGGCGGCGTGGTCGGTGCCCACGACCAGGCCCTCGTGCGCGCCCGCCACCGCGTACTGGGCGATCATGCGCTGCCGGGCCTTGATGTTGCCGTGCACGAAGTCCTGGTGGTGCGCGTCGCGGAAGACCGTGCCGCCGGCCAGCACCGCCTCCAGCGCGGCGTCGCTGGCGGACTTCACGTCGACGGTCAGGATCCGGTCGGGCCGGATGAACTCCAGCGCCAGCTGCGCGTCCTGCTCGTCGGCCTGGGCGCCGTACGGCAGCCGCATCGCGAAGAACGTCGCCTCCCGCCCGGCGTCACGGACCCGCTCGACGGCGAGCTGGCACAGTCGGCCCGCGGTCGTGGAGTCCACCCCTCCGCTGATGCCCAGCACGAACGAGCGCAGACCCGTGGAGGTCAGCTGGTCGGCGAGGAAGGCCGCCCGGCGCTCGATCTCCTGCCGCGCGTCGAAGGACGCGGTCACCCGGAGATCCCGGGCGATCTCCTGCTGCACGGATATGGACGCCAGGTCGGTCACGGTTGCTCCTCGCTCGGGCCCGCGGGGCAGGATCGGCACGCGCCGCCGGGGCCACAGGCGCGCGTGGGGGACGGAAGCACTCTAGAGGAAGGCCGCGAAGCCCTGCTCAGGGCCTGTGCCCCGGCAGCCGCCCTCCCGCTCGGGGGACCGACCCGGTGAACCGGCGGCGATCACCGGCCCGCACGGGGGACGAAGCGGTCGACCAGGAGCGCGAGGCGGTCGGGGACCCGGTCGGCGGGCAGGCGTCCGGCACGGGTGAGGGTGACCAGCCCGTGCAGCGCGGCCCAGAAGGTCTCGGCGAACAACCCCGGCTCATCGGGGTGCGCGTGGTCGGCGAGGGGCTCCAGCAGGGCCTCGAACGCCTCGCGCAGCGGGGCGGGCGTGGCCTCGTCGGCGAACAGGAGGCCGTTGTCGAGGCTGAACATCGCGTCGTACAGGACGTGGTTGCGCGCGGCGAAGTCGGTGTAGGCGCGGGCCATCGCGGCCGCCGCCTCCCGGCCGCCGGGCCGCTCCGGGACCGCGGCGCGCAGTGCGGCCGTCAGCTCGGCGAACCCCTCCAGCGCGACCGCTCCCACGATCTCGCTCTTGCCCCGGAAGTGGCTGTAGAGCACGGGCTGGCTGTACTCGATCCGCTCGGCGAGCCGGCGCGTGGTGACGGCGTCCCAGCCGTGGGTCTCGGCGAGCTCGCGGGCCGTGGAGACGATCAGCCTGTGGCGGTTGGCCCGCTCGCGTTCCTTGCGTTCGTGTACCGACATGGGTCGATTCTAGCATCGCTAGACACCGGAGCATCGACATGCCTAGCATCGACTCATAGCCTAGCGGTGCTAGGAAGAGCCTTTGGAGGGGACATGCAGGAGGCACTGGCCGTCGTCACGATCGTCGTGGTCGGGGTGATGGTGGGCGTGGAGTTCGCGGTGGCGGCGTTCGTCAACCCGATCCTTGACCGGCTCCCGAACGATGGCGGACTCGGCGCCCGCGGCGACGGGGCACGCGTCCTCGGCCGGATCATGCCGTTCTGGTACATCGGCTCGGTGGTCCTCGGTGCGGTGTGGGCCGCGCTGGCGTGGGGCGGCGCGGGCGCTTCGCTGATCGCCACGGGCACGGCACTGCTCGTGCTGAGCGTGGTGATGTCGATCCTGCTGCTCGTGCCGATCAACTCACGTGTCGCGACCTGGTCGAACGGGGGCGCACCCGCGGACTGGAAGCGGCAACTGGAGCGGTGGGACCGGCTCCACCACGTCCGCGTGGGCGTCATCGTGCTCGCCTTCGCGCTGTTCGCCATCGCCCTCGCCTAGGGGCGGCCAGATCGGTTCGCCGGGTCGGTTCGCGGGTCGTGCCGCATCGGCGAGCCGCCCGGATCGGCCGGCGGGGCAAGGGAGTTCACGGCCACCGGCGGACGGGGCGGGGCGCCGGACCGGGCGGAGACGCGGTGCGTCGTCCACAGGGGCGCCCAGGGCCGTCGGATCGAGTTCAGGCCGGGCGCGCGGGGGCTGGGCCCCCGAGACTGGGCGTCGGCCGTCGCGTTCCGGTGGTCCACCTTCCCGAACAGCGGTCAAGAGCACGGGCGTTCACCTGGCGCCGTCGGGTGGCCCCCGTGGTCGCGCTCCGGCTCGGCACTGCCGCGTTCCCCGGCCCGACGACCCTTGCCGTTCCGACGTAGCGTCATCGGCCGGGGGCGTGGCAGCGGGCGACCTCAGGGGGTGCCGGCGAGGACCGGCGCCGCATCGGCGTGGCTGCACCGACACCTCGTACCCCTTCGCATACGTTCGGTCACCGTGCGGGCACCTGCCCGCACGGCGTCCGTGCGTCCCGTCCGAAGAACGAGGCCCCCATGCGCAGCACCATCCTCGCCGCCACCACCCTGGCGGCCGCCACCGTCCTCACCGCCACTCCCGCCCAGGCCGCCCCGGACCCGGCCTCCAGAGCCACGACCACCACGTCCTCACTCGACGTGTGGATCAAACAGGCGACCGCCTCCGTCACCCCCAGCGGCCTGGTCGTCCTCGACGGCGGCTACGCGTGCCAGGACACCGACCACACCGGCAACGCCCGGATCCGGCTCGACCTCGCGGCCGACAACAACGCACACGGCACGGCCGACGTCACCGTCCCCTGCCAGACCGCCGACGGCACCTTCACCACCACCGTCATCCCCGACGCCGGCTCCCCCGCCTTCACCAAGGACCACACCGCCGAGGCCCACGCCACCATCACCCGGAGCGGCCAGCTGGGCGAGGAGGCCACCGCCGAGGCCATCCTCTTCAACCACCCGCTCTTCCTGCGGGCCGACCCCACCCTCACGCCCGACGCCAGGGGCGGCTACACCGCCACCGGCACGTACGGCTGCTCCAGCACCGCCCCCACCGTGAACCTCACCCTCACCCTCACCGACAGGTCCGCCGCCGGCATCGCCGTGGGCAGCGCGCTGGCCAGCCTCCCCTGCCCCGCCACCGACCAGCCCTGGACCGCCACCGTCGCCCTCCCCGCGCTGCCCGCCCCCAGTACCCAGCAGGCCACCGGCCACCAGCTCTCGCTCCTCGCCAGCCTCGACGGTGCCGGCACCGGCGGCTCCGAGGGCATCCGCGAGTACACCTCCCTCAAGCTCACCCGCTGACGGCAGACCCATCAAAGGAGAGAAACATGGCCAACACCCCGAGCGACCTCAAGTACACCAGGGACCACGAGTGGATCAGGACACTGGGCGACGGCAAGGTACGGATCGGCATCACGGAGTTCGCGCAGAAGCAACTCGGCGACATCGTGTACGTCGAACTTCCCAAGGTCAAAGACAAGTTCGACGCCGGCGAACCCTTCGGCAGCATCGAGTCGGTCAAGGCGGTGTCCGAGGTCTACGTCCCGGTCGCCGGTACCGTCGCGGCAGTGAACGAGAGCCTGGACGGTGAGCCGGAATCGGTCAACGACGACCCCTACGGCGACGGTTGGCTGATCGAGCTGACCCTGGCGAAGGCCGCCGACCTGAACGGCCTGCTCTCCGCCGCCAAGTACGAGGAGTACCTCAAGGAAGAAGCGTAGGGCCGCGCCTGAGCGGGGCCCGCTCCCGCTCAGGCGTCCTTCACCACGACCCCCAACGCCTGCGCGAACTGCGGTGCCAGCTCGAAGAGTTGGACGGACGAGATGAGCGCGCCGCGCAGGCCCTCGTGGCCGTCCGGGAGGTCCAGCCGGGTGGCACCGCGCAGGTCCACCTTCGTCAGCTTCGCACCACCGAAGCGCACCTGCTGCAGCGAACTGCCCGGGAACGAGACCTCGGCGAGCTTCGCCCCACCGAAGTCCACATCGGTCAACTGGCAGTCCTCGAAGACCACTTCGCGCAGCACCGCGGAGCGCAGGTTGACCGACTCCAGCTTGCACTGGCGCAGCACCAGCCGGCGCAGCTGCGCACCGTAGCCGGCGATCCCGGCGAACAGGCCGCCGCGCACGGTGGCGTCCTGCCACTCGCTCTCGGCCAGGTCGGTGGCCACCCAGCGGCAGGCGTCCAGCCACACCTCGGTGAACCGGGCCTGCCGCAGCCGGGCCTCAAGCACCGAGACGCCGGTGAACGCACACTCCAGGAAGGACGCCCCACCCGCCTGCACGCCCTGGTACGTGCCGCCGTCGAAGTGCGCGGTGTCGTAGCGCTCGTCGCGGCGCCACGGACCGGGGTGCGGCTGGAGCAGGTGGGCGAAGGGCAGGTCGGCGAGTTCGCGGGGCATGGGGTGGAACCTCCGGACGGGACGCGGGGACGGCCTGGCGATCCTCGCACCCGGCACCGACAGCCGCCGCTCAGGCCGCGGCCGTGTCCCGCGCGTGCAGCGCGACCCCCACCGCCACCGCCGCGGCCGCCACCAGCCCCGCCGCCAGCACGCCCGCCGCGCCCGCCAGCGCCGTGCAGGCCAGCACCGCCGCCGAGGCGATCGGCAGCACCCACTGCGAGGCGCCGCTCTTCACGTGCCGGGCGTGCAGCAGCCAGACGGTCAGCAGGTAGAGCGCCGCCGGCACGGTCACCGCGGCGGTGGCCGCGGTGACCGAGATGTGCGCCTGGCCGACCGCGGACTCCACCGCCACCTCCAGTCCGGCCCCGATCGCCGCCGCCGATCCGAAGATCGGATAGTGGCCGTACCCCCAGAGGAACGCCTGCCGGTTGGAGCGCAGGTGCTCGTGCACCGAGCGGGCGAAGTAGATCCACCAGGCCGAGAAGCAGAGCAGCAGGCCGCCGGCCGCGACCGGCAGCAGCCGCCCCAGCGACCGGTGCTCGTCCACCCCCGACTGCACCGCGACGGTGGCCGCGGAGACCGTCTCACCGAGCACGATCAGGGTGAACAGGCCGTAGCGCTCGGAGATGTGGTGCGGGTGCCACTGGGTCTGCGCCACCCGCTCGGCCACCGCCGGGACGCTCAGCTCGGCCGCGGCGCCGATCGGCATCACGTACGGGATCACCGTGTGTGGCAGCAGCAGCACCAGGGTCCAGCCGACCTGCACCAGCGAGACGCCGATCGCGTAGCGCCGGGCCATCCGCCGGGCCGGGCCGTGCTCGCCGCGGAACGCCCGCACCCACTGGCTGACCAGGGCGAGCCGCATCACCACGTAGCCGAGCACGCCGAGGGCGAAGTCCCGGTCGACGAAGAGCCGCGGGATCCCGGCCGCGAAGATCAGCACACCGGTGATCTGCACCAGGGTGGTGATCCGGTACGGCACGTCGTCGGTGTCGTAGGCGGAGGCGAACCAGGTGAAGTTCATCCAGGCCCACCAGACCGCGAAGAACGCGATCAGGTAGCCGGTCAGGGCGAGCCGCAGGTGCCCCTCGGCCAGCGCGGCGGCCAGCTGGCGACCGGCCTGGGCGACCGCGACCACGAAGCAGAGGTCGAAGAAGAGCTCCAGCGGGGTCGCCACGCGGTGCGGTTCGTCCCGGTGGCGGGGCACCATCCGGCGCATCACCGGCTCGGCCGGGACGGGCCCGGCGGCGGATGGTCCAACGGTCATCGGGCGGCTCTCCAGGCTCGGGGAAGGCTCGGGGAAGGCTCGGGAACGGCTCGGGAAAGGGCTGCGGACAGGCACGGGAACGGGCCGCGGACACGGATCCCCGTGATGGTCGCACCCGCCGCCGACCGGCGCACGCACCCGCCCGGCACGCCACGGCAGCCGGTCACCTGGGCCGCCCAACTCCCCCGCCCTCCCGTCAAGGGGAGTTGACGATCCAGTGCGCGAGACGGGTGACAGCTCGGCCGCCGCCGGGCGCGCCCTCGCGTCGCGCGCGGCGGGCGCCCCGAATGTCCCGATACATTCCTTCCCAGTGGATCGGCGACAGGGGCGTCCTGCGGGCAACGCGGAAGGTCAAGGCCGGTGCGGCGAGCCCGGGGGAGACATTCCCCCGACCCGGCCGCACCGGCCTCGTGATCACCGCGCTGCCCGACAGCGCCTCGGCTCTCCGTACCGGCGCTACTTCTGCCAGCCGACCGTGGTGTAGTCGGTGTCCGCGAGCCCGCTCTCGCCGTAGTTGGCCAAGCCCTTGCGGAAGGCGGCGATCCCCGGGCGCTGGTAGAGCTCGATGGTGTGCCCGAGCTCCCAGATCTTGGCGTCCGCCTCGTTGTAGAGCTTGAGCGACTGCGCCTGGTCCAAGGTGCTGGTCGCCTGCTTGAGCAGGCTGTCGATCTCCGGGGTGCTCAGCCGCGAGTAGTTCTCGAAGACGTTGTTGCCGACCGGCTCCTGGTAGTAGGGGATCGCGGTCGAGGGCGGGAAGGAGCCGGTGTTGCGCCAGGTCGCCAGGTCGAAGTTGCCGGTGTTGATGTACTTGTCGTCCAGGTCGTTGTCCGGCACCCGGTCCACGTCCACCTTGATGCCCGCCTGCAGCAGCATGTTCTGGGTCGCGGTGGCCAGGTCGAAGGTGCTCTGCGCGGAACCCTGGCCCACCACGAAGTGCAGCTCCAGCTTCTGGCCGTCCTTGGTGCGCGGCTGGCCGGCCCCGGCCTCCTGCCAACCGGCCGCCGTCAGCAGCTGCTTGGCCGAGGGCAGGTCATAGGCGCCCCACGGGCCGGAGTTGTCCTGATAGCCGACCTGATTGGTCATCAGGAAATGGTTGCCCAACTCCTTGAACTGGACGGGGACTCCGGCGTTCATCACCTTGATCAGGGCCTGCCGGTCGAGCGCCTCGCCGATCGCCTGGCGGACCCGCTGGTCGGCCAGCGGGCCGTTGGAGCCGAGCGAGATGTGCACGTCGTCCCAGGGACTGGCGCTGCGGATCACCGCGTCCGAGTCGCCCTTCAGCTGGCTGTAGGCGTCGGCCCGGCCGGCCGAGGCCTCGTCGATCTCGTTGTTGAGGAACGCCTGGGTGATCGCGTCCTGGCTCAGCACCCGGTAGGTGAACTTGTCCAGCTTCGGCTTGGGCCCCCACCAGCCGGGGTCCGGTACCACGGTGATGGTCTGCGCGGTCTTGTCGGTGGTGCCGAGCTTGAACGCGCCGCCGGTGATCGGGATCTGCTCGATCCAGCCCTTGTTGAACTCGTCCGGAGTGGCGATCCCCGCCGCCGGGAGCAGCGGGTAGAAGAGGCTCTGCCAGTCGGCGTACGGAGTGCTGAAGGTGACCTTGACCTCGGTCGGGTCCGCGCCCTGCGAGACGTCGCTGATCTGGTCGTAGCCCGCGTTGCTGGCCGCGTCGTAGGCCGGGTTCTGGCCGTTGTCAGCCTGCCACACGGCCTTGAAGTCGAGGTAGCTGAGCGCCTTCCCGTCCGACCACTTCGCCTTCGGGTTGAGCTTGTAGTCCACCACCTGCGGGGAGGTGGAGACCAGCTTGGCCGACTCCAGGTACTCCGGCACCGGCTGGTAGACACCGGAGGCGTCCACCCGGAACAGCATCGGCTCGACCATCTTCATGATCTCGACCGAGTCGCCGTAGGTGCCGTCCACCTGGTACGGGTTCCACTGACTGATCCACTGCTGGAGCGGGAGCCGCAGCTCGCCACCGTCCTTGACGTCGGACAGCGGCTGCGGGTTGATGTCGGTGGCGTTCAGCGCGGGCGCGGCGCCGGTCACCGTACCGCCGGCCCCCGAGCCGCCCGAGCCGCACCCGGCGACGAGCAGCGCGCACGCGGTGGCGGCGAACAGCGCACGCGGAATGCGCCGGCCGGACGATCGGCGGCCCGGGGCAACTACGGCCATGGAAGGGGTCTCCCAGCGTTGGGTCGTGTCGGAGGTGTCCAGCCGCCAGGTGTGGCGACCGACCGGCCTGGGCAACTTGTCGATGCTCGGCCAGGCCGAAGCTAACAGCGGATCAACGCCTGTACCAGAGGACGAAATTGGGCCATGACGGAACCGCAACGCTACGCAACACCGACGCAACATCCGCTCCGCAACTCGCTGTAACACTCTGAGCGGACACGAAGCACGACACCCCTCCCAGCGAAGGCTCGGTACTCATGACGATCGGGAACTCCCCGGCGGGGAGCGGCTGATGCTCCGCTACCTGGCGAAGCGTCTCGCCTACTACCTGCTGCTCCTGGTCGTGGCGGTCTTCCTCGCGTTCGCGCTGGCCAGCAGCGCGCTCAACCCGCGCGCCTACTTCGAGGCCAAGCAACCCCGGCCGTCCGCCGCCGCGGTGGACCGGCAGCTCACCGCGCTCGGCATCAACGACAGGACACCGGTGGTGATCCGCTTCGGCCACTGGGCCGACCGGGCCGTGCTCCACGGCGACCTTGGCCAGAGCATCCACAGCACCTCGATCAACGCCGAGTTCGGCCGCCGGGTCTGGGTCTCGCTGCGGCTGCTGGTGATCGGCAGCCTGCTCGGGATGCTGCTCGGGGTGGCCGCCGGCGCCTGGGGCGCGGTGCGGCAGTACCGGGTGTCCGACCGGGCGCTGACCTTCGCCTCGTTCGTGCTGCTCTCCACCCCGGTGTTCCTGCTGGCGCTCTTCCTCAAGAACGGTGCGATCGCGATCAACCAGGCCAGCGGGCACCAGCTGATCAACTTCACCGGGTACCAGACGCCCGGGCTGACCGGCGGGATCGGCGCCCATCTCGCCGACTGGGGCGTCCACCTGTTGCTGCCCACCCTGTCGCTGGCGCTCACCGGCCTTGCCCAGTACAGCCGTTACCAACGCGGCACGATGCTGGACGTGCTCGGCTCCGACTACCTGCGCACCGCCGAGGCCAAGGGGCTGAGCCGGCGCCGGGTGCTGGTGAAGCACGGACTGCGGACCGCCGTGATCCCGATGGCCACCCTCTTCGCCTACAGCTTCCTGGGCATCCTGACCGGCGCCACCTTCACCGAGGAGATCTTCGGCTGGCACGGCATGGGCGAGTGGTTCATCAGCGCCGTCCAGGAGAACGACACCAACGCGGTGGTCGCGGTCAACCTGTTCACCGCGGTGGTGGTGCTGGCCTCCGGGTTCCTCGCCGACGCGCTGCACGCCGCCCTGGACCCGCGGGTCCGGGCCTGATGACGGGAGCCGAGATGACGACGGAGACCGACGCACTCGTGGCACCCGCCCCCACCGCCGTGCGGGCGCCCGGCCGGGGGCGGCTGGTGCTCGGCCGGCTGCTGGCCGCGCGTGGCGCGCTGGTGGGCTGCCTGATCGTGGTGTTCCTCTTCCTGCTGGCCTTCGTCGGGCCGTTCCTGACGCACTGGACGTACACCGACATCGACTACTCCGCGATGCGCCAACCGCCCTCCGCCCAGCACTGGTTCGGGACCGGTGGGCTCGGTCAGGACGTCTACGCGCAGACCCTGCGCGGGCTGCAGAAGTCGCTGATCATCGGCCTGCTGGTGGCGCTGCTCTCCACCGTGCTGGCCGGCCTGGTCGGCGCCTGCGCCGGGTACTTCGGCGGCTGGACCGACCGGCTGCTGATCTTCGTGGTCGACCTGCTGCTGGTCTTCCCCAGCTTCCTGGTGATCACCGTCATCTCGCCGCGGCTGAAGGACGCCGGCTGGATCGCCTTCGTGGTGCTGCTGGCCGCGTTCAACTGGATGATCACCGCGCGGGTGGTGCGCTCGATGACGATCTCGCTCAAGGAGCGCGAATTCGTCCGCGCCGCACGGTTCATGGGGGTCCGGCCGCTGCGGATCATCCTGCGACACATCCTGCCGAACGCCGCCTCCTACCTGATCGTCGACGCGACCATCGCGGTCGGCGCGGCGGTGATGAGCGAGACCACGCTCTCCTACTTCGGCTTCGGGGTGCGCGCGCCGGACGTCTCGCTCGGCACCCTGATCGCCGACGGCACGGACGCCGCGCCGACCTACCCGTGGATGTTCTACTTCGCCGCCGGGCTGCTGGTGCTCTTCGTGCTGGCCGTCAACCTGATCGGGGACGGGCTGCGGGACGCGCTCGACCCCACGGCCGCGGCCGGCCGGCGCCCGTCCCGGCGGGTCGCCCGACGACGGGCCGCCGCCCCTTCGACCCCCGAGGCCACTTCGTGAGCGCCATCACCGATCTGCCGGCCCAGCGCCGGACCGAATCCGGCACCGAGCTGCTGACCGTCCGCGACCTGCACGTCGAGTTCGCCGGGGGCCGCGGCCGGGCGGCCGTCCCCGCCGTCCGCGGCGTCGACCTCACCCTGCGGCGCGGTGAGACGCTCGGCATCGTCGGCGAGTCCGGCTCCGGCAAGTCGGTCACCGCGCTCGCCGTGCTCGGCCTGCTGCCCGGCACCGCGACGGTCCGCGGTTCGGTCAGCCTGGACGGGCAGGAGCTGATCGGCCTGCCCGGCCGTGAGCTGGCCCGGATCCGCGGCCGGCGGATCTCGATGGTCTTCCAGGATCCGCTCTCCGCCTTCACCCCCGTCTACCGGATCGGCGAGCAGATCGCCGAGGCCGTGCTGGCGCACCAGCGCGTCGGCAAGGCCGAGGCCCGGCGGCGGGCGGCCGAACTCCTCGAGCTGGTCGGCATCCCCGACCCCGGGCGGGCACTCGAGAGCTTCCCGCACGAGTTCTCCGGCGGCATGCGGCAGCGCGCGATGATCGCCATGGCGGTCGCCAACCAACCCGACATCCTGCTCGCCGACGAGCCCACCACCGCGCTCGACGTCACCATCCAGGCACAGGTGCTGGACGTGCTGCGGACCGCGCAGCGGGAGACCGGGGCCGCGCTGGTGCTGGTCAGCCACGATCTCGGGGTGATCGCCCAGATGGCCGACCGGGTCGCGGTGATGTACGCGGGGCGGGTGGTGGAGCACGCGGGCGTCGACGAGCTCTTCGCCGCGCCCCGGCACCCGTACACGCTCGGGCTGGTCGGCGCCGTGCCGCGGCTGGACGCCCGGGGCGGACCGCTGGTCCCGATCCCCGGCAACCCGCCGGCACCCGGCGCGCTGACCAGCGGGTGCCCGTTCGCGCCGCGCTGCCCGCTGGTCGAGGAGCGCTGCCGGGGCGCCGAGCCGGCGCTCAACGGGAGTTCCCACGCCGCTGCCTGTGTCAGGGCCGAGGAGCTGGCCCGGACCCGGCCGGCGCCGGCGGAGGTCTACCCCGTGCCCGCCGTCCCGCCGGTGGCCCGGCCGGCCTCCCGTGCCGAGCTGCCGTCCGTGCTGGAGGTCGGCGGGCTGGCCAAGACCTTCCCGGTGCTGAAGGGCTCGGTCTTCAAGCGCAAGGTCGGCGAGGTGTACGCGGTGGACGGGGTCGACCTGGACATCCGGCGCGGCGAGACCCTCGGGCTGGTCGGTGAGTCCGGCTCCGGCAAGTCCACCACCCTCTTCGAGGTGCTCGCTCTGGCCCGTCCCGAGGCCGGCCGGATCACCCTGCTCGGGCAGGACACCGCCACCCTCGGCCGGGACGCCGCCCACCGGCTGCGAGCCCAGCTACAGATCGTCTTCCAGGATCCGATGGCCAGCCTCGACCCGCGGATGCCGGTCGGCGACATCATCGCCGAGCCGTTGCGGGCCCAGCACTCCGACCGGGAGCTGATCGCCCGCCGGATCCCCGAGCTCCTGCGCCAGGTCGGGCTCGACCCCGCGCACGCCGCCCGCTACCCGCACGAGTTCTCCGGCGGCCAGCGGCAGCGCGTCTCGATCGCCCGCGCGCTCGCCGTCGAGCCCCAACTCCTCGTCCTGGACGAGCCGGTGTCCGCGCTTGACGTCTCCATCCAGGCCGGCGTGCTCAACCTGCTGCAACGGCTCAAGGCCGAACTCGGGCTCGCCTACCTCTTCGTGTCGCACGACCTCGCGGTGATCCGGCACCTGGCGGACCGGGTGAGCGTGATGTACCTGGGCCGGACCGTCGAACAGGGCGCCGTGGACGCGGTGTTCGACGCCCCTCGGCATCCCTACACGCGTGCGCTGCTCTCCGCCGTGCCGCTGCCCGACCCGGCCGCCGAGCGGGCACGCACCCGGCTGCTGCTCGCGGGTGATCCGCCCAGCCCGACCACTCGGCACGCCGGCTGCCCGTTCCGGACTCGCTGCCCCGTCTACGCCGGGCTGCCCGCCGCGCTGCGGCCGAGCTGCGACAGCACGCCGCCGCCGCTCGCTCCTGCCCCGGCTCCTGCCCCGGCCGGGGCATCGGCCAGTGCGTCGGCCGGTGCGTCGGCCGATGCCTCAGCCGGCACCTCAACCGGTGCCGACCACGCTGCCGCCTGCCACTATCCGGAGCGCGGTTAGGGCCCTGTCAGGCGGACGCGCCGGACGGTGGCCCCGCTCGCACCGATCGATACGCTGCGCGACCGCAGGATGACGATTCGGCGAAAGCCTCATGTCCGTGTAATGTTCTCGGTGTCAGCAGGCGCCGCTAGCTCAGTTGGTTAGAGCAGCTGACTCTTAATCAGCGGGTCCGGGGTTCGAGTCCCTGGCGGCGCACATGCAGGTCAGGGCCTCCTCGCCATCGCGAGGAGGCCCTGATTCGTTCCCGCGCACCCGCGGCCCCCGACGTCCCCGACACCCCCCCGATGCGCCGGGAGTGCCCCGTTGCGCAGAGTGGCACGGATGCGACAGGTTGTAGTCGACATCACACGGCCCGGCCGATGTCGCCCGCCGGGCCGGCGAACTGACCGCTGATCAGAATCGAGGCCGGCCGATGGCTGCTGCTGTGAAGATCCTGCTCGTCGCCGGGGACGCCGCGGAGTCCCTGGAGGTGCTGTACCCGTACCAGCGGCTGCTGGAGGAGGGCTACCAGGTGGACATCGCGGCCCCGACCGCCAAGAAGCTGCAGTTCGTGGTGCACGACTTCGAACCCGGCTTCGACACCTACACCGAGAAGCCGGGCTACACCTGGCCGGCCGACGTGGCCTTCGCGGACGTCGACCCGGCCGACTACGCGGCGCTGGTCGTCCCGGGCGGCCGCGCCCCCGAGTACCTGCGCAACAACCCGGACCTGAAGCGCATCGTGGCGCACTTCTTCGCGTCCGAGAAGCCGGTCGCGCAGATCTGCCACGGGCCGCTGATCACCGCGGCGGCGGGCGTGCTCGACGGGCGGCGGACCGCCGCGTACCCGGCCCTGGAGCCGGACGTGCTGTCGGCGGGCGCGGCGTACGAGGACGGCGAGGCGGTGGTGGACGGCGTGCTGGTGTCGGCCCGAGCCTGGCCGGACCACCCGTCCTGGCTGCGCGCGTTCATCGAGGTGCTGCGCAGCAAGGCACCGTTGGCCTGAGCCGGCGATCGGGGCGGCGGGGGCGGTTTCGTGCGGACCGCCTCCGCTTCCGCCGGCGGGGCCGTTCCGTCAGTAGGACTGCAGCTCGATCAGCGTTCCGTCGGGATCGCGCAGGTGCGCGGTGCGCAGCGTCGGGCCCCACTGTGGACGGTCGGTCGCACCGACCACCAGCGTGCCGCCGTGCGCGAGGCAGAGCGTCAGGGCCGCGTCCACGTCCTGGACCCGACAGGTGAGCATCGTCCGGTCCTGGGCGGCCGGCGGTTCGGCGGGCAGGTCCTCGGTGCCGACGACGGCGGCCAGCGCCGCGCGGTCGAAGAGCACCAGGGCCGCCTCGGTACCGACGTCCCAGTTGGCGTACGGTCCCGACGGGTCACCCTTCTGCCTCGCCGCGCCGAGCAGTTCGGGCAGCACGGCGTCATAGAAGCGGAAGCACTCGGCGAAGCGGGCGACCAGCAGGCGGGGGTAGAGCGCGTCCATGGCATCCTCACGGTCCGGCACGCAGTGTTAGTGGGTGTAAACCTATCATTGGGCAGCTCCCAGGAATCCCTAGAATGGGAACCATGGACCACACGGACCGCCCCGACTCCCCGGGCCCACTGGACGCCACCCCGCCGAGCCTGCTCGACCTCACCACCTACCTGCTCTCCAAGACCGGCAAGGCGGCCCGACTGCGCTTGGCGGAGCGGCTCGCGGAGCGAGACCTGCGGCTGTGGCACATGGCGGTCCTGGCCGCGCTGGCCGACCACGGCCCGCACGTGCAGCGCGAACTGGCCACCCGGCTGACCATCGACCCGAGCGACGTGGTGAAGGTGCTGGACGGCCTGGCGGCGGCCGGCCAGGTCGAACGCGCCCGCGACACCGCCGACCGGCGCCGGGTCCTGGTCACCCTCACCCCGGAGGGACGGACCGCGCTGGACCAACTCCGCACCGAGGCCCGCGAGGTGCAGGACGAGCTGCTCGCCCCCCTGACCACCGACGAGCGGGCCCAGCTGCACGGGCTGCTGCGGAAGGTGTTCGCGGGGGTGGCGGGGGCTGGGATGTGACGGGGGCACGGCGTGATAGGGGCGCGGCGTGATGGGGGGCACGGCGTGATGGCGGCCCGAGCGTGAGCGGTGCTCTTCTTTGCGAGCAGTCGTCGCGAAGAAGAGCACCGCTCACATCCCGGATCGCCGATCAGAGCAGCGAGCGCACAGCTCTCGGCAGAGATCGCCGATCACCATGCAGAGCACAGCTCTCGGCAGAAATCGCCGATCACTGTGCAGAGCACTGCTCTCGAAAGAGGTCGGCGCTCACCCCGCCCGCGCGGCCCGATTCGGCGTATCGCCACTGATCAGGTAATGTTCTCCGCGTTGAACAAGCGCCGCTAGCTCAGTTGGTTAGAGCAGCTGACTCTTAATCAGCGGGTCCGGGGTTCGAGTCCCTGGCGGCGCACAACCGCGAAGGGCGCCCCTCCTCCGGGAGGGGCGCCCTTCGTCGTACCCGCCCCCACTCCGCCGGCCGCGGCCGCCGCCTGCTCCACCTGTGGCCAAGCTCACCCCGCCCCGCCCCCGCGAGCCCAGCAGGTCGCGCCCACGCCGCCGCACGCCCTACCGGCCAGTACCCCCGCACTCCCATGCCCCGGCGGCTCCCATCGTCCACGACCCGAGCCCTTCGTCCCTCCGGTCACCCCCACCCCTTGGGGTACCGTCGCCGCGGGGATGCGCGAGGAATCGGACGGAGTGGCAGCGTGGCCGTGGAGACTGGCTCGCCGCTGGGCGCGGCGAGCAGACCGGGACCGTTCGGCCGGGTCTGGCGGCTGGTCCGCCGTGCGTGGCAGCCGCGCAGGCGGTGGCACGCCTGGGTGGTGGACCTGTTCCTGGTGCTCATCGCCGCCGCCGACGCGCTGCTCAACTTCCCGCCACCGCGCGACTGGCACTTCGCGGTGTCACTGGTCGCGGCGGTGGTCCTGGTGGTCCGCCGCCGGTTCCCGCTGACCGTGCTGCTCCTCGCGCTGCCCGGCCTCTACGCCGGCCACGCGATGATCGCGGCCGTGATCGGCGCGTTCACGGTCGCCTGGAGCGCGCGGGCGACCTGGCCCAAGGCGCTCGCCGCCGTCACCGTGACCCTCGGCAGCTTCCTGCCCTGGCCGATCAGCGACCTCTCCCACTTCTCGCTCAGCGACCTGCTCCAGCAGCTGATCTACGCGATCATGCTCGGCACCGGCCCGGTGATGCTCGGCCTGCTCGCCCAGACCCGCAGGGACCTCTCCGACCGGGTCGCCGAACTCGCCGTGTTGCGCGACCACGAACGGGCGCTCTACGCCAAGACCGTGATAGCCGAGGAACGTGCCCGGATCGCCCGGGAGATGCACGACGTGGTCTCGCACCAGGCCGGGCTGATCGCCGTCCAGGCCGGGGCGCTCCAGGTCACCACCAAGGACCCGGCGGTCAAGGAGGTCGCGACCACCCTGCGCCAGCTCGCGGTGGCCACCCTGGAGGAGTTGCGCAGCATGATCCTGGTGCTGCGGGCCGCCGGGGCCGGCCCGACCGAACTCGTCCCACAACCCCGGCTGGCCGACCTGCCGCGCCTGGTGGCCGCCTCCGAGGTGGACGCCGAGCTGGTGGTCGAGGGCCCGACCGGCCGTGCCCTGCCCGAACCCGTCGAGCGGGCGGCGTACCGGACGGTCCAGGAGGCGCTCACCAACGTCCGCAAGCACGCGCCCGGCGCGGCGACCGCCGTGACCGTGCAGATCGGCGCCGACTTCCTCCGCGTCTGCGTACGCAACGCCGCGCCGTCCGGAACCTCGGCGGCGCCGGAACTCCCCGGCGGACGGCACGGGCTGGTGGGCCTGCGCGAACGGGCGTCCCTGCTCGGTGGGACGATCAGCGCCGAGGCCGTCACGGACGGCGGCTTCGCGGTGCGACTCTGGCTCCCGCTCCCCCGACTGTCACAGGCGGAGCCGGGGTCCGAGCCGATGCCGGAGCCGGAGTCACGGCCGGAGCCGGAGTCGGAGTACGACCGGACCACCGGCACGCTCCCTGCCACCCAGCCTCAACCGGGTCGATTCAGCTGATGACCCACCAGGAGTAGAAAAGGGGACAAAAGTCCCTACCCTGCGGTAGTACACCCCGGCAGGCTGGCACGGTCCCGTCCGTTCGACCGCGTGAGTGACCGTCACCGGGCTCGCAGGAAAGGCTCCCCCGTGCCGCGTGCCACGCTCCGTTCGTCCGCCCCGCGCCGTCCCGGGACCGGTCGGCGCCCCCGGCCGCGGCGGCCACGGCGGACCGGTTGGCGCAGGCTGCTGCCGACCTGGCGGTTGGCCCTGGGTTCGGCGGTCGTCGTGCTGCTGCTCGGAGTGGGCTTCTTCGCGCTCGGTCTCGCCCTCGTCAAGGTCCCCGACGCGCACGCCGCCGCCACCGCGCAGAGCAACACCTGGCTCTACCAGGACGGCACGCCGATCGCCCGGACCGGCGACACCAACCGGCAGAGCATCGGCCTGGACAGGGTGTCCCTCGACGCCCAGCACGCCGTGCTGGCCGCCGAGGACCGCGGCTTCCACCGGGAGGGCGCGGTCAATCCGACGGCGCTGACCCGGGCCGCCTGGAACACCCTCACCGGCAAGGGCGCCCAGGGCGGTTCCACGATCACCCAGCAGTACGTCAAGAACGCCTACCTCAACCAGCGGCAGACCATCAGCCGCAAGGTGCGCGAACTCTTCATCGCGCTGAAGGTGGACGCCACCCAGTCCAAGGACGAGATCCTGGCGAACTACCTCAACACCACCTACTACGGGCGCGGCGCGTACGGGATCCAGGCGGCGGCGCAGGCGTACTTCGGGATCGACGCCGACCGCCTCGATCCGGCGCAGGGGGCCTACCTGGCGACGCTGCTCAACGCGCCCTCCGCGTACGACGTTTCGACCGCCACCGAGACCGGCAAGCGGAACGCGCGGGCGCGATGGACCTACGTGCTGGACGCGATGGCCCAGGAGGGCTGGCTCTCCGCCGCCGACCGGGCCGCCGCCACCTTCCCGGACGTCCGTGCCCCGCAGAGCAGTTCGGGGCTCTCCGGCCAGGCCGGCTACCTGGTGGACACCGCCCGGTCCGAGCTGCTGACCCAGGGCGTGCTCGACGAGGCGGCACTGGCGAAGGGCGGCTACCGGATCACGCTGACCGTCGCCCCGGCCCGCCAGCAGGACCTGCGCACCGCCGTGGAGCGACGGCTCACCGACCAACTCAACCCGGCCAAACGGTCCAAGGACGCCGACGCCCAGGCCGGCGCGGTGTCGGTGGACCCGAAGACCGGCGCGGTGGTGGCCCTCTACGGCGGCACCGACTACACCGCGCACTACGTCAACAACGCCACCCGCCGGGACTACCAGGCCGGTTCGACCTTCAAGGCGATAGCCCTGGCGGCCGCCCTGGAGAACGGTGCCCGCACCCAGGACGGCCGCCTCATCGACGCCGGCACGGTCTACGACGGCACCAGTGGACGCCCGGTCCGCGGCGGCACGGCCAACCCCCCTTACGCGCCGCCGAATTCGGGCGGACGCGACTTCGGTCCGGTCACCCTGCGCCAGGCCACCGACTGGTCGGTCAACTCCGTCTTCGCCCAACTCGCCCAGGACACCGGGCTGGAGACCGTCCGGAAGACCGGGATCGCGCTCGGACTGCCCGCCGGCACCGGGGCGTTGACGGCCGAACCCGCACTGCCGCTCGGGGTCGCCACGCCGAGCGTGCTGGACCTCACGGGTGTCTACGCGACGCTCGCCAACGACGGTCAGCAGATCACCCCGTGGCTCGTCCGTTCGGCCCAACTGAACGGCAAGGAGCTGAAGTTGGCTCCGCACGAGGCGAAGCGGGCGACCAGCTCGGACACCGCGCGCAGGGTCACCGGGCTACTCGAGGGAGTGGTGTCGGATCCGGGCGGGACGGGGTACCGGGCGAAGGAGCTGGGCCGCCCGGTGGCGGGCAAGACCGGGACCACGGACGCCAACCGGTCGGTCTGGTTCGTCGGCTACACACCGGAGTTGGTCACCTCGGTGGCACTCTTCGGTGAGGAGGCCGGCACCGGCCGGCAGGTCACGCTGTCCGGCACGGGCGGCAGCGCACAGGTCGGCGGCGGCGGGTATCCGGCGCAGATCTGGACCGACTACATGACGGCGGCCCTCAAGGGGCGGCCGGTCAGCGACTTCGCCCAGCCGGGGAGCGGCAGCACGGGCCAGGCCGGGCCGGCGGGCACCCCGGCGGCGAGCAGCCCGGCGGCGGGCCGCACGCCCTCGCGCGGTGCGGGTCCCACGACGCCGTCCGGCCCCGGTTCCACGGCACCCGCCGAGCCGGCGGCACCGGACACCCCGCCCGCCCCGCCGGCCGTCACCCCCGCCCCGGGAGCCGAGTCCCCCAGCACGCCCCGGCCCCCGAGGCCGACGCCGACCGCCCCCGACCCGTCGGCGTCGAGCACCCCGACGGGAGGCACCGCGACCACGTCCGGGCCGCCGCGCGAGTCGGCGCCGACCGGATGAGCCACCGTCCCCCGAGCCACTGGCCAGTCCTCACGTGACGCTGTCCGTCCGCAGTGGGCCGGCGGTGACGTGCGGGGCCCTGGCGCGCGCGGGCTTCCCGCCGTCGAGACGACAGACGTGCGTGAACGGGGCCCGCACGACAGCGTCGGGGCCGGTGGGCGTCGGCGTCATCGCTCCGCCTCCTTCAGGCCGCCGCGGCGGACCGGCCGGCGACGCCGTCAGCGCCGCTCGGCGGACGGCTGCCCGTGGCCCGGGTCCGCGAACAGGGCGGCCCGGCGCAGCGGCGGCGGCTCGCCGGGGGCGCCCGCGCGGCGCCAGGAGACCCGCGGGGTGATCCGCACGATCCGCACCGCCCGGATCAGCAGGTACGCCGCGCGGGAACTCCACCAGGAACGCGGAGGCCAGGCTGCTCCAGAGGCCGGACGTCCCCCAGGAGAGCATCACGTCGAACCAGGCGTCGCAGGTCAACAGCACGGCGCTGACCAGGCAGCAGAACACCGCCAGTTGGCGCCGCCGGAACCCGAACCACGCGGTGGCCGCGAGCGCGCCCAGCAGCGCCACGTCGAAACCGACCCAGGCGTACCGCCACTGCCGCGACTCGTAGTCGACCGGGAGGGTGAGCGCCAGGTAGACGATCCAGGGGATCAGTGCCAGACAGCAGACCAGCAGCACCACCAGCGCGTTCCGCCGCCACCGAGGACCGACCGGCGCGAGTGCGCCGAGCAGCCCGCGCACCCGCGCCTCGGGCGTGACCTCGGCGGCGACGGATCCGGCGGAGGTACCGGCGTACGCGGCCGTCGCGTCCGTGCGGTCCCCGTCGGTACGAACGGGCCACTCACCACCGGCACCCTCCGGCGGCTCGGCAACGGGCGCCGCCGGAGCGGACCGGCCACCGACCGGCTCGGCGGGGTGCCGGCCACAGTACGGGCAGGCCCGCGACTGCTGCTCCATGGTGTCCTCCCGTACCGGGGATCTCCCCACCTCCGTCCTGCCCCGCGCGGCCCGGCGGACCGAGCGGAGCGGCCGGCCGGGCGGGGGTACCGACGGTGCGTCCGGCCGTGGGCACGGACGGCCGACGACGACGGTCGGAGTCCGAACCGTGGGCACGCCGGGCCGGTCCGCGCCCCGGCTGACAGAATGCGGCAATGCGCAGCAATACCGCGGCTCCCCAGCCCTCGCACCGCGGAGTCGGACTCACCCTGGCCCTGATCTCCGCGTTCTCCTTCGGCGGCTCGGGCACGGCGGCGAAGCCACTGATCGAGGCCGGGCTCTCGCCGTCGCACGTGGTCTGGCTGCGCGCGACCGGGGCTGCCGTGGCGCTGCTGCCACTCGCCTGGCGGCACCGGGCGATCGTGCGGGAGCGGCCGGGGCTGCTGCTCGGTTTCGGGCTGCTCGGCGTGGCCGGCGTGCAGGCGTGCTACTTCGCCGCGATCTCCCGGATCCCGGTCGGGGTGGCGCTGCTGATCGAGTACCTCGGGCCGCTGCTGCTGCTCGGGTACGTCCGGTTCGTGCAGCGCAAGCCGGTCAGCCGCGGGTCGGCCATCGGCGCCGCGGTCGCGGTGACCGGGCTGGTCTGCGTGGTCGAGGCCTGGGACGGGCTGCGCTTCGACGCCCTGGGGGTGCTCTTCGCGCTGGCAGCGGCCTGCTGCCAGGTCGGCTACTTCGTGCTCGCCGACGCGGGCAGCCGCGGCGACCGGCCGGCCGATCCGCTGGGGGTCAGCGCGTACGGGCTGCTGATCGGCGCGCTCGCGCTGACCGTGCTGACCCGTCCCTGGGAGGCCGACTGGCACCCGTTGGCCGGCCAGGTACGACTGGACGGGACGACGGTGCCCGCGGTGCTGCCGGCCGCCTGGATGATCCTCGTCGCGACGGTGCTGGCGTACCTGACCGGGGTGGTCTCGGTGCGACACCTGTCACCGCCGGTGGCCGGGGTGGTCGCGAACATCGAGGCGATCGTCGCCACCGTGCTGGCCTGGGTGCTGCTCGGCGAGCACCTCGGGGCGCCGCAGGTGCTGGGCGGGGTCCTGGTGCTGGCGGGGGCCTTCGCCGCCCAGACCGGCCGCCCCGCGGAACCGGCGGAGCGGGTGGAGAGGGCGGGGGAGGCCGAGCGGGCGGGGCTCGGGGAGCCGGCGGAACGCACCCCGGTCACCCCCGGCTAGGACCATGGCACGCGACTCGGCCCGGCCGGGCGCACCCCGTTCGGACGCGGGCGGTTCAGGCGGGCGGTTCAGGCGCGGGCGATCGCCTCGTGGTGGCGGATGACTTCAGCGATGATGAAGTTCAGGAACTTCTCCGCGAAGACCGGGTCCAGGTGCGCGCCCGCCGCGAGTTCGCGCAGCCGCCTGATCTGGTCGCGCTCGCGGGCCGGGTCGGCCGGCGGGAGCTTGTGCTCGGCCTTGAGACGGCCGACCCGCTGGGTGGCCTTGAACCGCTCCGCGAGCATGTGCACCACGGCGGCGTCGATGTTGTCGATGCTCTGCCGCAGGCCCTCCAGCTCGGCCCGAACGGCGTCGTCGACCCCCTCCAGCGAGGCGGTGGTGTCGTTGGCGGGCTGCTGCTCGGTCATCGCGTCTGCTCCGGATCGGGCGTCCCGGCACGGTAGGTACGACCAGGGACTGACGGGGGCCACCCGGACCTGGCCGGGCCTCCCCGGAACGGGGCAGCACCGGGGGTCAGGGGCTCGGGTCGGGCAAATCTAACAGGGAGGCAGCCGCGTCTTCGCCCCAATTGCCGCGATCGTCCGCCATGTGGACAGCGTCCGTGGACATCGGCGGGCGGGTCTCCCACCAGCCATCGTCACCGTCCGCTCTACTGTGCTCGCGGAAAGTGAACACCTGCACACCGAGAGAGGACCCCCGCCGTGCCCGTCCGTCACTCCTACCCCGACGGCGCCCCTTGCTGGGCCGACCTGACCACCGCCGACCTGCCCGCCGCCCAGGCCTTCTACGGACCGATCCTGGGCTGGGAGTTCCAGGACACCGGCCTGAACGGCTACACCATGTGCCTCAGCGGCGGCCGCCCCGCCGCCGCGCTGATGCCACCGCCGCCCGACAGCGAGCAGCTGTCGCCGATGTGGAACGTCTACCTCTCGACCGGCGACCTCGACGCGGTCTACGGCAAGGTCGCCGAGGCCGGCGGCAAGCCGGTGTTCGGACCGCACGACATCCCGGGCGCGGGCCGGCTGGCCTTCGCGTACGACCCCACGGGCGGCTCGTTCGGGCTCTGGCAGCCGGCCGGTCACCCCGGTGCCGCCGTGCACGGCGAGCCCGGCGCGCTCTGCTGGCACGAGCTCAACACGCCCGACGGGGCGCGGGCCGACGCCTTCTTCGCCGCGCTCTTCCCCTACCGGCAGCAGCAGATCGGGGACGGCGGATCCTTCGACTACACGGTCTGGCGGTTGCCGGGGTCCGGCGAGGACGAGGTCTGCGGGCGCTACCGGACCAGCGAGCTGCCGCCGTCCTGGACCACCTACTTCGGGGTGGCCGACGCCGACCACGCCGCCGAGCAGGCCGCCAAGCTGGGTGGACGGCTGCTGCGCGAGCCGTTCGACTCGCCGTACGGACGGATGGCGCCGTGCGTCGACGCCGTCGGCGCGCACGTCACCTTCTGCCGACTGCCGGAGGGCGCGCCGGCCGGCACGTAGGCTGGGCCCGCGTGACCGGGCCCACCACCCGGAACTGACCTGACGACAGTTCCCCCGGGTACGGCCCGGCCCCGGCCGGGTGAGTACCGCCCAGCACGGCGAAGTCCCAGTACGGCGAAGTACAGCGACAATCCCCCTCAGCACAGGAGGTATCCGATCGTGGCAACCATCCGCACCGCTCGCACCGCGTGGGACGGCAACCTGCTCGAAGGCAAGGGCGAGGTGACCTTCGCGACCTCCGGGATCGGCCAGTTCCCGGTCTCCTGGGCGTCCCGGGCGGAGCAGGCGAACGGGAAGACCAGCCCCGAGGAGCTCATCGCGGCCGCGCACTCGGCCTGCTTCTCGATGGCGCTCTCGCACGGCCTGACCGGCGCCGGGACCCCGCCCACCAAGCTGGACACCCAGGCCGACGTGACCTTCCAGCCCGGCACCGGGATCACCGGCATCCACCTGACCGTCACCGGCCAGGTACCCGGGCTGGACGAGGCGGGCTTCGTGAAGGCCGCCGAGGACGCCAAGGCCAACTGCCCGGTGAGCCAGGCGCTGTCCGGCACCACCATCACGCTCACCGCCAAGCTCGGCTGACCCACCGCGCCGGTGCGTCGCCCGGGCCCAGCGCTCGGCCGGCGCACCGGGCGACCCCCGCGTACGCCCCTGGAGTGCAACGATGCGTGCACACTGGGGGCGTAGCCGTCACTCCGACAGCCTCCTCCGAAACCCGGCGAATCACCCTGACGGCTGTGGCCGCGACTTCTCCCGGCCCCCTATGATCGGCCACAGTGTCTGCTCGCACGGTGCCGAACGGTGCTGAGCAGGAAGACTCCCGGGTCCACGCGACAGCTGCGGGGCCGGGCGGTTCCGGTGCCGGGCACCGGCCGGAGGAGCGTCAGCAGCGGACGGGAGCGTGCCGTGCGAGGCCGGAACGAGGGGGCCGACGCACACCGCGACGGCGTGCGACGCGAGGAGCTGTCCGATCCGGCTGTCCGGCCGACGTCCGTGACTCCTCCGGCGTCCGCAGCGCACCCGAACCACCCGGAGCCCGGACCGCTCCCGGAGTCCGTGCCACTCTCGGGGCGCTTCGCCGCCGCCCGCCGTGCCCGGTCGGACGCTGCGGCGACCCCCACCGACCCCGTCTGCCCCACCTGCGCGACGCCCCTGACGGCCCCGCCGGCCGCCGCCACCGTCCCCACCGCCACCGTCCCCGCCGACAGCGCCGAGCCGGCCCGCACCGAGGAGTTGCTGGCCGCCCTGCGCGCCAGCGAGTCGCGGTTCCGGGCCGCCTTCGCGGACGCGGGGATCGGGATGGCCCTGATCGACTCCGATGACCTGGTGATCGAGGCCAACCCGGCCTTCGCCGCGATGATCGGACGGGAGGTCAGCGAGCTGGTCCGGATGCACATCCACGAGATCATCGAGCCCGAGGACACCCCCCGCCGGCTCTACCGCGAACTGGTCGCCGGCGAGCGCGACCGGCTGCGGGTGGAGAAGCAGCTCAAACACCGCGACGGGCGGGTGGTCTGGAGCAACGTCACCATCTCGCTGATCCGGGACGGCGCCGGTCGCCCGCTCTACACCCTCGCGATGGTCGAGGACGTCACCGAGCAGCGCCGGCTCGGCGCCCGGCTGGAGTACCAGGCGCTGCACGACCCGCTGACCCGGCTGCCCAACCGCACCTTCTTCTTCGACCGCCTGAACGCCGCCTGCCTGCCCGGGGTCAGCCGCTCCCCGCAGACCGCGGCCGGCCAGCGCGCCACGATGCCCCGCCCCGCCGTCCTCGGCCCGACGGGCCCGGGCTGCCCCGGCAGCCCCGGCAGCCCCGGCAGCGCAGGCAGCGCAGGCAGCCCGGGCATCGCGATCGGCGCGGCCCGGCCGGGGAACTCGGCCGCCGCGCCCGAGCCGCCCCCCGAACGCCGGGTCGGGGTCTGCTACCTCGACCTGGACGGCTTCGCGGCGATCAACGACACCCTCGGCCACCACATCGGCGACCAGCTGCTGGTCGCCGTCGCGGCCCGGTTGGAGCGCCGGTTCGCGCGCGGTGAGGGGCGCCTGGTGGCCCGGCTGGGCGGTGACGAGTTCGCCATCCTGGTCAGCGACAGCGAGGGCAGCGAGCAGCTGACCACGCTGGCCGCCCAGGTCCTGACGGTGCTGGAGCACCCGTTCGAGGTGGCCGGGCACCGACTGGTGGTGACGGCCAGTATCGGCGTGGTCGAGCGGCCGGTCAGCTCGACCAGCCCGACCGACCTGGTGAAGGACGCCGACGCCACGCTCTACTGGTCCAAGGCGGACGGCCGGGCCCGCTGGACGCTCTACGACCGCGACCGCGGCGCCCACCAGCTGACCCGCCAGCTGCTGGCCACCGCGCTGCGCCCGGCGCTGGAGCGGCGCGAGTTCACCATCGAGTACCAGCCGCTGGTCGGCCTGGCCGACGGTGCGGTGCACGGCGCCGAGGCGCTGGTCCGCTGGCGCCACCCGCGTTACGGCATCCTCTCCCCCGATCGGTTCATCCCGCTGGCCGAGGAGTCCGGCGCGATCGTGCCGCTCGGCAAGTGGGTGCTGGAGGAGTCCTGCCGGCAGGCCCGCAGCTGGCTGGCGGAGTTCCCGGACGCTGGGGCCTTCGTCAGCGTCAACCTGGCGGCCCGGCAGATCTGGGACTCGGACGTGGTCGCCGACGTCGCCCAGGTGCTGGACCGCACCGGCCTGCCCGCCCGGCTGCTCCAGCTGGAGCTCACCGAGAGTGCCGTCCTCGGGCCCAGCGGGCGCCCGCTGCAGGCCTTGCAGGCGCTCGCCGACATGGGTGTGCGCATCGCCATCGACGACTTCGGCACCGGCTACTCCAACCTCGCCTACCTCTCCCGGCTCCCGGTCCACGCGCTGAAGCTGGACGGCACCTTCATCGAGGGCTTCCGCGACCCGGCGCCGACCGGCCGGCCGGACGCCCGCTCCCGCCGCACCGAGGCGGACGAGCAGATCGTGGGCGCGATGGTGCGCCTCGCCCACGATCTGGGCCTCACCGTCACCGCCGAGGGCATCGAGAGCGCGGCGCAGGCCGAGCGGCTCCGGCTGACCGGCTGCGACACCGCCCAGGGCTGGTACTTCGCCCGCCCGGGCCAGGCCGAGCTGGTCGCCGCCATACTGCGCGAGGGCAAGGTCCGCCAGGGCAGCCTGCCCGGCCAGGACACCCCGGTCCGATAGCGAGCGAGCACGCGCGCACCCGTCCGACCGCCACCGCCGGCCGGCCGCCGGCTCAGACCTCCTCGGTCAGCCCGTAGGCCCGGGCTATCAGCTCGTACGAGCGGAGGCGGTCCTGCGGGCTGTGCAGCTGCGAGGTCACCATCAGTTCGTCGGCCCCGGTGCGCTTTCGCAGCGCCTCCAGCCCGTCGGCCACCTCACCCGGCTCGCCGAGCACCAGGTTACCCAGCCAGGACTCGACGAACTCCGCCTCGGCGGGACTGTAGGGGTAGCTCGCGGCCTCCTCGGGCGTGGGCACCGCGGCCGGCGCGCCGCGCCGCAGCCGGAGCATGCCCAGCGCCCCGGACATGGCCAGCCGCCGAGCCTCGGCCACCCCGCCCGCGGGCACCGCGACCGCGCCGACCCCGATCAGCGCGTACGGCTCGGCCAGCACCGCGGACGGCCGGAAGCTCGCCCGGTAGAGGTCGAGCGCGGGCACCGTGTTGGCCGCGCTGAAGTGGTGCGCGAAGGCGAACGGCAGGCCGAGCCGCCCGGCCAGCTGCGCACTGAAGCCGGACGAGCCGAGCAGCCAGAGCGGCGGCCGGGTGGCGTTCCGCGGCACCGCGGTGAGCCGCTGGTAGGGGTGGCCGGGTGGGAAGTCGCCGTCCAGGAAGTGGGTCAGCTCGGCCAGCTGTTCGGGGAAGGCGTCGGCGTCGTCGGTCCGGCCGCGGCGCAGCGCCCGGGCGGTGGCCTGGTCGGTGCCGGGCGCCCGGCCCAGGCCCAGATCGATCCGGCCCGGGTGCAGCGCCTCCAGCAACCCGAACTGCTCGGCTATGGCGAGCGGAGCGTGGTTGGGCAGCATCACACCGCCGGAGCCCAGCCGCAGCGTGCTGGTGTGCGCGCCGAGGTGAGCGAGCAACACGGCGGGGGTGGAGCTGGCCACGCCGGGCATGCCGTGGTGCTCGGCGACCCAGAACCGGTGGTAGCCCCACCGCTCGGCGTTGCGGGCCAGCTCGGTGCTGCCGGCGAGCGCCTCGGTCGGGCTGGTGCCGACGCCGACCGTGGCCAGGTCGAGGATCGAGAGCGGGGCCGGCGCGCTGCCGCGGGCCACGCCTCGGATGTCGCCGCGGGTCTGCCGGTCCTCGGTGCTCATCGGGTCGTCCTTCCACTGCGCTGTTCGGTACCGAAGCTGTTCGGTCCTGGGCCGTTCGGTCCCGACCGGCCACAACAGGCGGACCGGGCACGCTGTTCCCGCCCCCACCGCGGGCCACTCGAACGAGTGGCCGACCCGGGCTGTTCCCCGGTCGGCGGGCAGCACCTAGGGTGGGGCGATGTCCGAGCGACCGACCGCCGCCACGCCCCCGACCCCCACCGCTGCCACCACCACGGCCACCACGGCCACCACCGGCCGGGGACCGGCGCGGGTCGGCCTGCTGCTGACCCTGGTCCTCGGCTCCCTGAGCGCGCTGGCGCCGCTCTCGATGGACATGTACCTCCCCTCGTTGCCCCGGATCACCACCGGCCTGCACACCTCCGACGCCCTGGTGCAGCTGACCCTGACGGCCTGTCTGACCGGCCTCGCGCTGGGCCAGCTGCTGGCCGGACCGCTGAGCGACGCGCTCGGCCGGCGCCGCCCGCTGCTGGTCGGGCTCGCCCTCTACGTGCTCTCCACCGCGGCCTGCGCGCTGGTCGGCGACGTCCGGCTGCTGATCGCCTGCCGGGTGGTGCAGGGGCTCTCGGGGGCCGCCGGGATCGTGATCTCCCGGGCCGTGGTCCGGGACCTGTTCGACGGGCTCGCCGCCGCCCGGTTCGCCTCCACCCTGATGCTGGTCTCCGGGTCGGCACCGCTGCTGGCCCCGATCCTGGGCGGTCAGTTGCTCCGGTTCACCTCCTGGCGCGGGGTGTTCGGAGTGCTGACCGGGCTGGGCGTGGTGATCCTGCTGGCCACCGCCGCGCTGGTGCGCGAGACGCTCCCGCCCGGCCGGCGCCGCCGGGGCGGGCTGCCGGACACCGCGCGGACCATCCGGGCGCTGCTGGCCGACCGGCTGTTCAGTGGCTACCTGCTGGCCGTCGCCTTCGGCTTCGGCGCGCTGTTCGCCTTCATCGCCGGCTCGCCGTACGTGGTGCAGCAGGTCTTCCACGGCTCGGCGCAGACCTACAGCCTGCTCTTCGCGCTGGTCGAGACCGGGCTGGTGGGGATGTCCCAGCTGACCGGCCGGCTGCTGCTGGGTCGGTTCCGCTCGCACGGGATCCAGCTGACCGGGGTGCTGGTGCTGGCCCTGGCCGGGACCGGGCTGGTGCTGATGTGCACGGTCTGGCACGCGGGGCTGGTCGCGCTCACCCTCGGGCTCTTCGCGATGGCCGGCGGGCTGGGCCTGGTCACGCCGGCCAGCTCCGCGCTGGCCCTGCAACGCGCGCCGCACGCGGCCGGCACCGCCTCCGCGCTGCTCGGCACCCTGCAGTTCCTGACCGCGGCCCTCGCTCCGGCGCTGGTCGGGCTCGGCGGGCAGGGCAGCGCGCTGCCGATGGCGGTGGTGATCCTGGGCATGGCACTGGCGGCACTGCTCGCCTTCGCGCTGCTCTGCCGGCCGTGGCAGCCGGCCGGCGACCCGCTGCGCGCCGGCGCCGGCACCACCGGCTCCGGAGCGTGATGGCGGGATCACGCCAGCGCCGGTTCTCGCCACGTGTGGATCTTTCGGACAGCGGTCCGGTTCGGGCAGGCTTGAGGCTCGTACGGATCACCGATCAGTGCCGTACTCCTGCGCAGGCGCGCGGACTTGGACCAGTGCCGCGTGACCCCGTCGAGCCCCTGCGACTGACCCCGTCGCAGGGGCTCACGCATGCGCGGGGCGGGCGCGGGCCCTCGGGTACACCCCGAGCCGGAGGCAGGACCCGCCGTTCGGGGGGTGCCGTTCAGCGCGAAACTGTGAAGCGCTAGCGTTGGCTCCTACAACCACCTGTCCCCCCTCCAGGCGGTCTGGAGGGAGTTGGACCATGGGTACCGCGGCACTGCTCGGTTCGTCGTCCTGGTTCTGCATAGCGGCACTGGTCGCCGTGATGGGCGACGCGTTCCTGCCGTTCCTGCCGAGCGGCACCCTGGTCGTGCTGGCCGTGCTCAAGACCGACCGGATCCACAACGCCCCGCTCCTGCTGGGCCTGGGCGTCGCCGTCGCGTCCTTCCTCGGCGATGTGCTGTTGCTCACACTCGCCCGCCGCGGTGCGCCGTTCATCCGGCGCCGCCTGCTCGCCAAGCCACAGGTCTCCTCCGCCGTCCGGCGGGTCCAGCAGGCGCTGGACGGCCGGACCAGCCGGGCCGCCGCCATCGTGGTGGTGATCGCCCGCTTCGTGCCCGGCGGCCGCACCGCGCTCGACCTGGCGATGGGCCACGCCCCTCAGCTCTCTCGCAGCTTCCTGCGCTGGTCGGCGCTGTCGGCGTCGGTCTGGGCGAGCTACATCGTCAGCCTCGGGTGGCTCAACAGCCACTGGTTCAGCACCACTTGGCTGAGCCTGGCGGTTTCCTGCGCGGCCGCCACCACGATCAGCGCGGCGGTCGCCCGGCTGGTGCACCGCAACCGGCGGGCCGGCCTGAGCTGAGGCCGGGGTCCGACCCGGACCGAACCCGCCCGCCGAACCCGCCCCGCCAACCGGCCCCCGCCGTCCGACGAACTGTCTCAGGACTGCAACAGAACACCAGTTCCGGGATCCGCCCCACCCGACCGGGCCGTCATGAGCATCGTGTGAGAACGCCGCTGGATCGCTCCCGGCATCACATGACATGCTGATGAGAAATAACTATCAAACGCCTGATAACGCCCCTGTCTTCCACCGTTCCTGGGAGACACCTGGGCATGAGCTGGCTGGGGAGACCATGCGAAGCATCTCGCGCCGGAAGATACTGGGCACCACCGCGGCGACCGCCACCCTGGGCGCGCTGACCGCCTGCGGCAGCAACATCGCCGGCCGGTCGTCCGCGGCGGGTTCCGACGCGGGATCGGCCTCCCCCGCCGGTGGTGCGAGCGGCACGCCGGCCGTCAAGGCCACCCCGATCGGCGACGGTTCGACCTCCGACACCGGTCCGCAGCCGAACCAGCCGAAGCCCGAGAAGCTCAAGCCCGGCGAGCGCCCGCCGCAGTTCGTGGTCTTCTCCTGGGACGGCGCCGGCGCCACCGACGACGGCCAGTTCGAGCGCTTCCTCAAGCTCGCCGAGCAGTACAAGGCGACCATGACCTTCTTCCTCTCCGGCCTCTACACCCTGCCGGCCGCGAAGAAGGACCTCTACCACCCGCCGCAGCACTCGGTCGGCGCCTCGGACATCGGCTACCTGTCCGACAACGCGATACGCAACACCATCAAGCTGGTCAGCCAGGCCTGGCTGGCCGGGCACGAGATCGGCACGCACTTCAACGGCCACTTCTGCTCGTCCCGTTACGACCACAAGGGCGTCAACCTGTGGTCCTCGGCGGACTGGGAGAGCGAGATCCAGCAGGCGGTCTCGTTCGTCACCAACTGGAAGACCAACACCGGCTTCAGCGACCTGCCCCCGCTGCCCTTCGACTACACCAAGGAGCTGATCGGCGGCCGCACCCCCTGCCTGGAGGGGCAGAAGGCCCTGCTGCCGACCGCCGCCAAGCTCGGCTGGAAGTACGACGCCAGTTCGCCGGGCGGGCTGCAGATCTGGCCGCAGAAGGTGCAGAACGGCCAGGTCTGGGACTTCCCGCTGCAGTCCATCCCGTTCCCCGGGCACACCTTCCAGGTCCTCTCGATGGACTACAACATCCTGGCCAACCAGTCGAACGGCAGTGTGAACGGCGACCCGGCCAAGCGCGACACCTGGCGCCAGGAGGCCCACGACGCGTACCTGGCGGGCTTCAACCGGGCCTACACCACCAACCGGGCGCCGTTCTTCGTCGGCAACCACTTCGAGCAGTGGAACGGCGGCATCTACATGGACGCCGTCGAGGAGGCGCTGAAGTCCATCGCCGGGCAGCCCGAGGTGCGGCTGGTGTCGTTCCGCCAGTTGGTCGAGTGGCTGGAGGTGCAGGACGAGTCCACGCTGCGCAAGCTCCGCACGCTGAACGTCGGCCAGGCGCCGGCCGGCGGCTGGGACGGGTTCCTCGGCACGCCCACCTCGGCGGGCACCAGCGGCTCGCCGTCCGGCACCTGAGGTCGGCGGCAGCCGGGCCGCGCCCCCGCACCGGTCCGCCGGGCGGGGGCGCGGTGCGTCGTCGGCCCCCGGGCAGCGGCCACAGCCCGGTGTGATATCCCTGACGGAGTTGTGTTCTCCCGGTGCCACCACCCGCGGCGCGCCCTCCCCCGGGCCGGTCGCCGGCCGCCCGGACCGGATCAGGCGGCCCAGCGGGAGACGGACACGGAGGCAGTGGTGAAGCACTTGGACCCGCGTCGCGCGCTGGGCGCGGCCGCGCTGGCGGGCACCGTCGCGCTGCTGGCCGGGGCGTGCGCCTCGACCCCGCAGCCGGCTCCCGACCGGGCCGCCAGCGAGTCCGCCACGCCGGGGTCGCTGAGCGCGCGGATCGACGGCGGTCCGGACCATCCGGGCGTCACCATCACCGGAGCCACCGTCCGCCCGGGCGCCAACGGCGACGGCGAGCTCACCATGACCGTGCGCAACGACGGGAGCACGCCCGAGCACCTGTCGATGGCCTCGGCGGCGGTCGCCGACAGCGTGGAGCTCCAGGGCGGCGGCCCGTACACCGACTCGCCCGCCGGGGTGCTGCTGCCGCCGGGCAGCATCGCCACCTTCGGCGCCGCCGACGGTCCGCACCTCGTGCTGCACGGGCTGCACGACCTCACCCCGGGGGCCGACGTCCCGGTCACGCTGATCTTCGCCCGGCTCGGCCTGGTCCACCTGCAGGCCCTCCCGGCGAGCTGAACCGAAACGGGCCGGGGGGGGGGGGGGGGGGGGGGGGGGGGGGGGCCCACCAAAGGGCGACCCCCCCAAGGGTCATCCCAACGAAGTCCGCGCCCC
>NZ_JBVHLF010000020.1:20063-21082 GCF_055559155.1 Kitasatospora sp. NPDC024654 | reverse complement strand
TGGTCTGTTCCCTCGGCTCGGTCCTTTTTTCCGCTTTCCGCCTCTTCCGATCTCCCTCATTCCAGGGGAGAAGTGACGAGCCCCCCCCCCCCGCTCCTTCTCCCCCCCCCCCCCCCGCCCCACCCGAAGGTCAGCCCCCCGAAGGTCAGCCCAACCGGCGGTCAGCCCGCCTGCAGGTCCGGGATCCGCCAGTCCAGCGGCTCGCCGCCGAAGCCCGCCAGCGCCGTGTCGATCTGCGAGAACGGCCGGCTGCCCAGGAAGAGCTTCGCCGACAGCGGCGAGGGGTGCGCCCCCTGCACCACCACGTGCCGCTCGGTGTCGATCAGCGGCAGCTTCTTCTTGGCGTAGTTGCCCCACAGCACGAAGACGCAGGGCTCCTCGCGCGCGCTGACCGCCTTGATCACCGCGTCGGTGAACTTCTCCCAGCCCTTGCCCTTGTGCGAGTTGGCCTCGTGCGCGCGGACCGTGAGCACCGCGTTGAGCAGCAGCACGCCCTGCTCGGCCCAGGGCATCAGGTAGCCGTTGTCCGGCACCGGCAGCCCGAGGTCGGCCTGCAGCTCCTTGAAGATGTTCCGCAGCGAAGGCGGGGTCTTCGTGCCCGGCAGCACCGAGAAGCTCATCCCGTGCGCCTGGCCGTTGTCGTGGTACGGGTCCTGGCCCAGCACCAGCACCCGGACGTCCCGGTAACCGGTCGCCGCCAGGGCGGAGAAGACCTGCCCGCGCGGCGGGAAGACCTCCTGGGTCTCCCGCTCGCCCGCCACGAAGCCGGCCAGCTCGGCGAAGTAGGGCTTCGCCGTCTCCCCCGCCAGCACCCCGCGCCAGGACTCCGGCAGCACGAACTCGCCGTGCTCCCCGTCCGCCGCCGTCATGTGCGCGTCGGCGACCTCGGTCACCACATCAGCCTCCCACCGGTACCGAGCGGGGGGGGGGGGGGGGGGGGGGGGGGGGGGGGGGGGGGGGGGGGGGGGGGAGGGGGGGGGGAGGGAGGGGGGGGGGGGGGGAGGGAGGAGGGGGGGGAA
>NZ_JBVHLF010000020.1:0-20053 GCF_055559155.1 Kitasatospora sp. NPDC024654 | reverse complement strand
TTCCCCCTTTCCTCCTCTTTCGTTGGGGTGTGGGCGACTTGGTCCACAACCCCCCCCCCCCCCGGGGGGGGGGGGGGGGGGGCCCGACGGCCCCCCGCCTTCCATCACCCCGCACGCTACACAGCGACACCGACAGGGCGGGAATCCACCGGGATCAGACCAGGTCGACCAGATCGGCGACCGACTTGACCACCCGGGTGGGACGGTAGGGGAACCGCTCGACGTCCGCCGCCGCGGTGAGCCCGGTCAGCACCAGCACGGTCTCCATGCCCGCCTCCATGCCCGCCACGATGTCGGTGTCCATCCGGTCGCCGACCATCACCGCGGTCTCCGAGTGCGCCCCGGCGGTGTTCAGCGCCTCACGCATCATCAGCGGGTTGGGCTTGCCGACGAAGTACGGCTCGACCCCGGTCGCCTTGGTGATCAGTGCCGCGACGGAACCGGTGGCCGGCAGCACGCCCTCGGTGGACGGCCCGGTCTCGTCCGGGTTGGTGCAGATGAAGCGGGCACCGCCGTTGATCAGCCGGATCGCCTTGGTGAGCGCCTCGAAGCTGTAGGTGCGGGTCTCGCCGAGCACCACGTAGTCGGGGCTGTTGTCGGTCAGCACGTACCCGGCCTGGTAGAGCGCGGTGGTCAGGCCGGCCTCGCCGATCACGTACGCGGTGCCGCCCGGGCGCTGGCCGGCCAGGAACTTCGCGGTGGCCAGCGCCGAGGTCCAGATGCACTCCTCGGGCACGTCCAGGCCCATTCCGGAGAGCCGGGCGGCCAGGTCGCGCGGGGTGTAGATGGAGTTGTTGGTGAGCACCAGGAACGGCTTGCCGGAAGCCTTCAGCCGGCGGATGAACTCGTCCGCACCGGGGATCGGGGTGCCCTCGTGGATGAGGACCCCGTCCATGTCGGTCAGCCAGGACTCGATGGGCTTGCGCTCTGCCACGTACGTCTCCAAGAGTCTTGCGGTGGTGGTACTGGATCATGCGCCGCAGCCACCCGCGCGCAGCAGCGCAGCACGAGCGGCGGAGCGCCGTTGGCTGCCCCGACAGGGCCAGCCTAGTTGGCCCGCGGCACCGGGTCCCACCCTCGTCCCGTCCACCGGACACCGCCCCGGCGTGATGGAGTGGGGGCATGAGCACCACACCCCGCACCCCCTACCGTGTCGCGCTGATCGGATACGGGCTGGCCGGCTCCGCCTTCCACGCCCCGCTGATCGCCACCACCCCCGGCCTGCGGCTGGACGCGGTGGTCACCGCCAACCCCGAGCGCCGCGAGCAGCTGGCCCGCGAGCACCCCGGCGCCCGTGCCCTGGACACCCCCGAGCAGCTGCTCGCCGAGGCGGACGAGTACGACGTCGTGGTCATCGCCTCCCCGAACCGGACCCACGTGCCGCTCGCCCGGGCCGCGCTGACCGCCGGCCTGGCCACCGTGGTGGACAAGCCGCTGGCCGCCACCGCGGCCGAGGCCCGGGCGCTCTGCGGGCTGGCCGCGAGCCGGGGCGCGCTGCTGACGGTCTTCCAGAACCGGCGCTGGGACGGCGACTTCCTGACCGCCCGCCGGCTGGTCGAGGAGGGCGCGCTGGGGCGGGTGCACCGTTTCGAGTCCCGGTTCGAGCGGTTCCGGCCGAAGCCGAAGGCCGGCTGGCGCGAGCTGGCCGACCCGGCCGAGGTCGGCGGCACCCTCTACGACCTGGGCAGTCACCTGGTCGACCAGGCGCTCACCCTGTTCGGGCCGGTCCGCGGCGTCTACGCCGAGGTGGACGTCCGGCGGGACGGGGCGGCGGTGGACGACGACGTCTTCCTCGCCCTCACCCACACCAGCGGCACCCGCTCCCACCTGTGGGCCTCCGCGCTGGCGCCGCTGAGCGGCCCGCGGCTGCGGGTGCTCGGCGACCGGGCCGGCTACGTCAAGCGGGGCATGGACCCGCAGGAGGCCGCGCTGCGGGCCGGCCACCGCCCGGGCGACGGCCCGTGGGGCGTCGAGGACCCGGCGCTGCACGGCCTGCTCGGCACCGACGAGGAGCGCGCCCCGGTCCCCACCGAGCCCGGCGCCTACCCCGCCTTCTACGCGGGCCTGGCCACCGCGCTGGCCGCCGGCACTCCACCGCCGGTCGACCCGAACGACGCGGTCGCCACGCTGACCGTGCTCGAGGCGGCCCGCCACTCCGCCGCCACCGGCCTTACCGTCCAGCTGAACTGACCCGCTGTCGGATCCGCGCGCCGGGGCCGCGATCGCGCCGTACCTGTCGTTCGGCACGGTGCTCTTCGCCGCCCTGGTGCCACTGGCGGCCGGGCTCTACCTGCTCACCACCACGGCCCGGACGGCCGCCGAGCGGGCCTGGCTACAGGACCGTGGCGGTCAGCCGCGCGGCCAGGCCGCCAGGTAGGCGTCGATCTCGGCGGTCAGTTGCGCCTTGCCGGCCGGGTCCAGGAACGAGGCCTCCACCGCGTTCCGGGCCAGGCCGGCCACGCCCGCCTCGTCCAGGTCGAGCAGCCGGGCCGCCACCGCGTACTCGGTGTTCAGGTCGGTGCCGAACATCGGCGGGTCGTCGCTGTTGACGGTGACCAGCAGGCCGGCGTCGACCATCTGCTTGATCGGGTGCTCCTCGATCCGCTCGACCACCCGGGTGGCCAGGTTGGAGGTCGGGCAGACCTCCAGCGGGATCCGGTGCTCGCCGAGGTGGTCGAGCAGCGCCGGGTCCTTGACGGACTGGGTGCCGTGCCCGATCCGCTCGGCGCCGAGCAGCCGCAGCGCGTCCCAGACCGTCTCCGGCCCGGTCGACTCGCCGGCGTGCGGCACGCTGCGCAGGCCGGCCGCCCGGGCCCGGTCGAAGTACGGCTTGAACTGCGCCCGCGGCACGCCGATCTCCGGCCCGCCCAGGCCGAAGCTGACCAGGCCCTCGGCGCCGACCTCCAGCGCGAGCCGGGCGGTCTCCTCGGCCGCCGCCAGCCCGGCCTCGCCGGGGATGTCGAAGCACCAGCGGAGCACCACGCCGAAGTCCCGCTCGGCGCTCTTGCGGGCGTCCTCGATCGCCTCCATGAAGGCGACGTCCGGGATGCCCCGGCGGACCGAGCTGTAGGGGGTGACGGTCAGCTCGGCGTAGCGGATCTGCTGGCGGGCCATGTCCTCGGCCACGCCGTAGGTCAGCGAGCGGACGTCCTCGGCGTCCCGGACCAGGTCGACCACCGAGAGGTAGACCTCGATGAAGTGCGCGAAGTCGGTGAAGCTGAAGTAGTCGGCGAGCGCCTCCGGGTCGGCCGGCACCGCGGTGCGGCCCTCGTAGCGGGCGGCCAGCTCGGCGACCACCCGCGGTGAGGCGGAGCCGACGTGGTGCACGTGCAGCTCGGCCTTCGGCAGCCCGGCGATGAACGCCTCTATCCCTCGGGACAACGTCTTCTCCTCAACCCTCGCCAACCCGGCCCTGCATCATCGCACGGGGCGCTACCCCAGGGCGCTGGACAGGGTGTGGATCAGCAGTCCGGCCAGGGCGCCGACCACCGTGCCGTTGATCCGGATGAACTGCAGGTCGCGGCCGACGTTCGCCTCGATCTTGCGGGAGGCCTCGTCGGCGTCCCAGCTCGCCACGGTTTCGGAGATCAGCGAGGTGATCTCGGCCCGGTAGGTCTCCACCACGTACTGCGCGGCGTCCTGCAGCCAGCCGTCCGTCTTGGCCTGCAGCCGCCGGTCGCTGGCCAGCCGCCGGCCGAACGAGCACAGCCCGTCGCGCAGCCGGCGGCGCAGCTCGCTCTCCTCGTCCTCGGCCGCATCCAGCACCAGGGCCCGGACGGCTCCCCAGGAGGAGGCGATCAGGTCCTGCACCTCGGTCCGGGCCAGCAGGTCGGCCTTGGCCCGTTCGACCCGCTCCTGGGTCGCCGGGTCGGTCTGCAGCTCCACCGCGAAGTCGGCCAGGAAGGTGTCGATCGCCCCGCGTGCCGGGTGCTGCGGGTCGTCCCGGATCGCCGTGACGAACCGCATCAGCTCCTTGTAGACCCGCTCGCCGACCTGGTGGTCGATGAACCTCGGGGTCCAGCCCGGCGACTTGAGGGCGACCTTGTCCACCACCTCGAGGTGGTGCCCGGCCAGCCAGTCGTGCGCGCGGACGGCGACCAGGTCCACCACCCCGTGGTGGCCGCCGTCGGCGACCACCTTGCCGAGCATCCGGCCGAGCGGCTCGGCGACCTGGGCGGCCGCGGCCCGCCGGGTCACCGCCTCGCTCACCACCGCCTGGACGTCCTCGTCGCGCAGCACCGCGAGCACGCCGCGCAGCGCGGCCGACGCCTCCCGGGTGACCCGCTCGGCGCTGCCGGGCGCGGCCAGCCACTCGCCGAACCGGCGGGCGATGCCGATCGCGGCCAGCCGGCTGCGGACCACCTGGGCGGAGAGGAAGTTCTCCCCGACGAAGTCGCCGAGCGTCTTGCCGAAGGCGTCCTTCTTGGTCGGGATGATCGCGGTGTGCGGGATCGGCAGGCCGAACGGGCGCCGGAACAGCGCGGTGACGGCGAACCAGTCGGCCAGCGCACCGACCATGCCGGCCTCGGCCGCCGCCGCGACGTACCCCGTCCAGCTGCCCCAGCCCGCCGCGCCGGCCCAGGTGGCCAGGGCGTAGACCAGCGTGGCGAAGGCCAGCAAGCCGGTCGCGATGGTCTTCATCCGCCGGACGCCGCGTCGTTTCTCCTGGTCCTTGGCGGTGAACCGGACGCCCGGCGCGGTGACCGCCACCTCGTTCTCACTCTCCACCCGACCAGTCTTACCGACCGGTCGCCCTTCCACCCCCTCCGGTCCGGCGGCTCCGGGGGAGATCAGGGTCACCCCGCCCGGGGCGGGGCGACCTCGTCGGCCGGCCCGGTGAGCCGGCTCGGCCAACCGATCCGTCAGCCGATCGGCACCTGGCCGTACATGCGGGCGATCACCTCCTCGATGGCCGGCTCGCGCACCGAGAGGTCCAGCAGCGGGTAGCGCTCGGCCACCGCGGCGACCAGCGGGGCCGCGCTCTGCCGGGCCGGGAAGGCCAGCCACTGCCGGGCGCCCTCGACCTTGACCACCCGGGCGCCGGGCAGCTCGATCGGCGGCGCCGGCCGGACCAGGTCGACCACCAGGGTCCGCTCGCTGCCGCCGACCGCGTGCAGGCCGGCGAGGTCGCCGTCGTGCACCAGCCGACCGTGGTCGATCACCATCACCCGGCCGCAGAGCTGCTCGATGTCGGTCAGGTCGTGCGTGGTGAGCAGCACGGTGGTGCCCTGTGCGTTGACCTCGCGGAGGAACTCCCGGACCCGGGTCTTGCTCACCACGTCCAGCCCGATGGTCGGCTCGTCCAGGTAGAGCACCCGCGGGTCGTGCAGCAGCGCGACGGCCAGGTCGCCGCGCATCCGCTGGCCGAGCGAGAGCTGGCGGACCGGGGTGTCGAGCAGCGGCCCGAGCTCCAGCAGCTCGACGCAGCGGTCGAGGTTGGCCCGGTAGCGGTGGTCCGGGATCCGGTAGATCCGGCGGGCCAGTTCGTAGGAGTCGCGCAGCGGCAGGTCCCACCAGAGCGTGGTGCGCTGCCCGAAGACCACTCCGATCCGGCGGGCCAGCCGGACCCGGTCGCGCGCCGGGTCCACTCCGGCCACCCGCAGCCGGCCGCCGCTGGGCACCAGGATGCCGGTGAGCATCTTGATCGTGGTGGACTTGCCGGCGCCGTTCGGCCCGATGTAGCCGACGCACTCGCCGGCCGTCACGGTGAAGCTCAGCCCGTCCACCGCGCGGACCTCGCGGCGGGTCCGGCGGAACCGGCCGGCCTTCGAGCGGATGGTGAACGTCCTTGCCACGTCGTCGAGTTCGATCAATGCCATGGTCTGCTCCTCACGATGGGTGGGACCGGTCAGTTGCCGGCGCCGCGGTAGGCCCGCAGCCCGGCCCGCCAGGCGAACCCGGCGACCAGCACGCAGCAGGCCGCGGCCACCGGCGAGGCGAAATGGAACGCGGACGGCAGCCCGAGCGGGTCCGGGCGGCCGAGGATGTGCAGCAGCGGGAGCCAGTTGACGAAGGCCAGCGGGATCCCGAAGGTCACCCCGGCGACCAGCTCCTTGGCGAAGACGGTCGGCGGGTAGTGCAGCAGCACCCCGCCGCCGTAGGTGAAGGAGTTCTGCAACTCCGCGGCCTCGCCCCACCAGAACTGCAGGGTGGCGCCGATGACGAAGAGCGCCCCGAAGATCACCGTGCCGCTGGCCAGCAGCACGGCCAGCAACAGCACCTTGTCCCAACTCCATTGGACCGGCAGCACGTTCACCGACCAGCCGAGCACCACCAGCGCCTGGAGCGGGCGGCCGAGCCGGCGCAGCGTGAACCGCTCGGCGCAGATCTGGGAGAGCGCCGGGGCGGGCCGGATCAGCATCACGTCCAGGGTGCCGGCCCGGATCCGCGCGCCGAGCGCGTCCACCGAGCCGACCAGCAGGTCGGCCGTGCCGAGCGCGAAGCCCGACGTGCCGTAGAGCAGGGCGAGTTCGGGCAGGGTCCAGCCGCCGAGCGTGTCGGTGTGCCGGAACATCAGCAGCACCACCACGAACTCCAGGGAGTTGGTGCAGAAGTTGGCGGCCAGCATCAACGCGAAGGAGGCCCGGTAGGCCAGCGCGGCCCGCATCCACATCGCGGCGGTCAGCCGCCACGAGCGCACCGCCCAACCGGCCCGGACCGCGAGGGAGTCAGCCACCCTGGACCACCACCTTCCGGGTGGCGAGCCGTTGCCCGGCCCGGCCGACGGCCAACAGCAGGACAGCCCAGAGGAGTTGGAAGCCGAGACCGTCGAACGCGGCCCAACCGGTCCTGCGCTCGAGGAAGATGTCGCTGGGCACCTGGATCAACGCCGCGAACGGCAGCAGCCCGGCGAGGGTGCGCAGCGTGTGCGGGAAGAGCGCGATCGGCAGCAGCATGCCGGAGAAGAACATGCCGGCCACCAGCATCAACGCCCTGACCCCGTCGGAGTCGTGCAGCCAGAAGCCGGTGATCGAGACCAGGAAGCGCAGCCCGAAGCTGGCCACCACGGCGAGCAGTACGGAGAGCAGGAAGAGCGGCCAGGTGGTCGCCGAGCGCGGCAGCCGGGCGTGGAAGGCCAGCAGCCCGAAGGCCATCGGGACCAGGCCGCGGGCCAGCAGCTGGAATCCGGCCCGGCCGAGGTCGGTGGCCAGCCACCAGCCCTGGAAGTCCACCGGCCGGTAGAGGTCGACGGCGATGTCGCCGGTGCGGAACCGCTCCTGGAGTTCGTCCTGGAAGCCGCCGCCCCAGACCGCCACCACCACCAGCAGCGACTGGCTGACCCAGATGTAGGTGACGGCCTGGGCGGTGTCGTAGCCGCCGAGGCCGGGTCTGGCCCGCCACAGGGCCAGGAAGGTCGAGGCGAGGATGACGCCGAAGACCGTGTTGGTGAAGGCCCCGGCCACCGTCGCCGCGCGGTATGTCGAGTAGCGGCGGAACGCGCCGTGGGCGATGGCCAGGTAGAGCCTGGCCGACGTTGCCATCATTATCTCCTTATCGACATTTCTGCGGGGCGACCGCCGCCCCGGACGACAGCACCACCACGGCCCGCCGCAGCCGGATGCAGCCCGACGCGCGTACGCGCGGGCGCGCCCAACAGCCCCGACCGGTGGGCACCGGGGGGCCGGGCGCCGGGCGAGGCTGGGCGGGTATGCGGTTGTGTCGAACCACCGTAGCGGCGCCGACGGCGGCGTGCAGGCGATTTCCGGGCGGGGGCACGGCGGCGGAGCCGGTCCGATATTCACGGAATTCTGCGACAAATCACCCATAATCCCCCTCATGACCCTGGAGCCGTACCCGCAGCCGCACCCGGATGCCCCGGATGCGCCGCAACGGTCCGGCGTGCCGCCCCGGCACCGCGGCCCGCACCGCCGCGACCGGCGCCGCGCCAGACGCCACGCGCGCCGGGCCGCGCGCCGGGCGCTCCCCCTCCACCGCCGGCTGATCCCCACCTGGCGGCTGCTCCTCGGCACCACCGTCGGACTGCTCCTGCTGGGCGCAGCGGCCTTCATGACGCTCTACCGGATGGTTCCGATCCCCGACCCGAACGCCCACGCGCTCGCCCAGAGCAACATCTACTACTGGTCCGACGGCCGCAGCGAACTGGCCCGCACCGGTGCGGTGAACCGCGAGAACGTCCCGATCGACCGGATCAGTGCCGACACCCGGCACGCCGTGGTCGCCGCCGAGGACCGCAGCTTCTACCAGAACAACGGCATCGACCTGAAGGGCATGCTGCGCGCCGCCTGGAACACCCTCACCGGCCGCGGGCTGCAGGGCGGTTCGACGATCACCCAGCAGTACGTCAAGAACTACTACCTGACCCAGGACCAGACCCTCACCCGCAAGCTCAAGGAGGTCCTCATCGCGCTCAAGGTGGACCGCGAGGAGAGCAAGGACACCCTGCTGGCCGGCTACCTCAACACCAGCTACTTCGGCCGCAACGCCTACGGCGTCCAGGCCGCCGCGCGCGCCTACTACGGCGTCGACGCCAGCGCGTTGACCTGCGCCCAGGGCGCCTACCTGGCCGCCGTGCTGCAGGCGCCGAGCAGCTACGACGTCCGCACCGCCACCCCCGGCAACCGTGACAAGGCGATCGCCCGCTGGAACTACGTGCTGGACGCCATGGTCGACCGGCACTGGCTGGAGCCGGCCGCCCGAGCCCCCCTCACCTTCCCCGAGCCGCTCGACCCGCAGCCCGCCGCCGGGCTCGGCGGCCAGGCCGGCTACCTGGTGCAGATCGCCGACGACTACCTGGCCGCCACCGGCACCCTGGACGCCGCCACCCTCCGGGCCGGCGGCTGGCGGATCACCACCACCTTCGACAAGGACCGCCAGGACGCCTTCACGGACGCCGTCCACCGGCAGCTCCACACCGTGCTCAACCCGGCCGCGCGCCCCGGCAGCGACACCGACGTCCGGGTCGCCGGCGCCTCGGTGGAGACCACCAGCGGGCGGATCGTCGCGGTCTACGGCGGCCCGGACTACACGACCCAGCCGTACAACGACGCCCTGCGGCAGGACAATCCGATCGGCTCCACCTTCAAGCCGATCGAACTCGCGGCCGGCCTGAAGGGCGGTCACCACACCCAGGACGGCAAGGCCATCACGACCGAGACGGTCTACGACGGCGACAGCGAACGCGACGTGGTGGGCGGCCCGACACCCTACGCCCCGGCCAACGAGGGCGACGTGGACTACGGCCCGATCACGCTGCGCCAGGCGATGGTGAAGTCGGTCAACACGGTCTACGCGCAGGAGGGCGTGGACGCCGACCTGGCCGACGTCCGGCGCACCGCGATCGCGCTCGGCATCCCGGAGAACGTCCAGGCGATGCGCGCCGACGACACCTCGATGACGCTGGGCACCGCGACCCCCAGCGCGCTCGACCTGGCCGCGGTGTACGCGGCGCTGGGCAACCACGGGCAGGCGATCACCCCGTGGGCGGTCAGCGCGATCGACCGGGTCGGCCGGCGTGACGGGCTGCCCCGGCTGCCCGTCCACCCGGCCCGCGCCGCACTCGACCGGGGCACCGCGGACGCCGTCACCGGTGTGCTGCAGGACGTGCTCGGCCCGGCCGGGACCGGCGCGGCGGCCGCCGCGCTGGGCCGACCGGCGGCGGGCAAGACCGGCACCACGGACCAGAACCTGTCCGCCTGGTTCGCCGGCTACACACCCCAACTCACCGCCGCGGTAGGCCTGTTCCGCGAGAATCCGGTGACCCACGGCAAGCTGCCGCTGAACGGTACCGGCGGGCTCACCCGGGTCAACGGCGGGGCGTTCCCGACCGCGATCTGGACCGCGTACATGAGCGCGGCGCTGGCGAGGACACCCGTGGCGGCCTTCGACCTCCGGCCGAGCGCGGGCAACCAACGGCCCGCCTCGTCCCCCGCGCCGCACCCCGCCGCGCCGCCGCGGCCGAACGCCAAGCGGCCGAACGGCCCCGGCAAGCCGGCGCACCCCGCGACCGGCGGGCCGGCCCGGCCGCCGCGCCCGGCCGCCCCGGCGTCGCCGACGCAGCCCGCGACCGCGCAGCCCTGAGCCCGGGACGGGCGTACCGTCCCGGGCTCGCGGCCCGCCGGGGCTCGGCTCCCCTGCCTCCGTCGCCGCTTCCCCCACCGGCTCCCGACTCGCCGACTACTTCCTCGCGTTCAGCGCGTTCAGCGCTTCCTTGAGCTCGTCGGCCGCGTGCTGCAGGTTCGCCCTGGTCTTGTCGTCGAGCATCATGCGGTGTTCCGAGCCCTTCGCCGGCCCGTTCGGCAGGGCGGGCAGGGACGGGACCGTGACCGGCAGGCCGAGGCCGCTCAGCAGGTTGGTGATGGTCGACAGCAGGGCGGAGATCAGCGCGGTCAGCGCGCCCGTGTTGGGGAGCGTCGGCAGCGCCGTGGGGAGCGCGGTCGGCAGCGCCGTGGGCAGCGCCGGCAGCGTCGGGAGGGTGATGCCGGGGATGGTCGGCAGGGTCAGCCCGGGTGCGACCACCCGTCCGCCCGACTGAACGGCCTGCGCGCCGGGCACGGCGGCCGGGGCGACCGCGGCGGTGGCCGCCGTCGCCGACCGGACCAGCCCGGGGGTGTCGGAACTCGCGGCCTCGGCGGCGACCGCCACCGTGACCGCGCTCAGACTGAGTGCCGCGGTCAGCGCCGCGGCCTTCCATATGGCACGCATGGGAATTGGGTCTCCTCGTGGGTGGGGAGTGGGGGAACAGGCGTACGCCCTGCTCCACACGTTGGGCCAGCCCACCCGGCCCGGCCACCTCGCTTACGCCGAACGTGCGGCACCCGACCGCCCCGCGCGGCAGCTCGTCCCGGCTCCGCGCACCGCCGTCCGCCCGCCCCGGTCACCTCGACCGACATCGCGGGCACCGACGCCGAGCACGACATCCGCCCCTGCACCGGCGGCGGGCGGGGCCACCCGTCCGGCGGTAACCCTGAGGTGGCACGCCGGTGGCGACTGGAAGGGCTTCCAGGCCATGACGGCGGGCGACTTCCTCGGCACCGGCAAGACCGACATCGCGGGCACCGACGCCGAGCACGACATGCGCCGCCACACCGGTCACGGCACCGGCCACCTCTCCGGCGGCTCGCCGATGTGGCCCACCGGCGGCGACCGGGCGGATATCCGGCCAGGTGGAGCAGGACGACGCCACCGCGGTGCGGCTGGACGTCGCCCGGGACGGGCCGCAGGTCTCCAGCACCACCGTCCCGGGCGACGGCAGCGGCAAGACCTTCTCGTTCTCGCCTGAGATCCAGGCCGGTCCGCACGGTTACTCGTTCTCGCTGTACTCGATCGGATCGGCCACCACGCTCCAGGACTCGTGGCCGGACGTCGTCGCCGGCGATGTCTACCTGGTCAACGGCCGGTCCAACTCGACCGCCCGGCAGCGCTACGACATGACTGCGGCCAACAGCAGTGCCGGCGACCAGTCGTCCTGGGTGCGGACCTTCGGCTCGTCCACCGGCGACCCGACCGCCTCGACCCAGGACGACACCTGGCAGGAGGCCCAGGGCGACGGCTACCAGGCCTCCGGCGTGGTGGGCCAGTACGCGGTCCGGATGGGCGAGCGGATCGTCACCACCTACGGCGTCCCGGTCGCCATCCTGACCGGCGGCCAGGAGGCCATGCCGATCTGGTTCTTCCAGCCCACCTCGGGCGACCACGGTGACGCGAACTCCAACTACGGCCGCCTGCTGGACCGGACCGCCCGGGCCGGCGTGCGGAACCAGGCCCGCGGCATCCTCTGGTACCAGGGCGAATCCGACAACGACAACGTCGCCGCGCAGACCTCGGGCTTCAACTCCCTGGTGAGCGCGTGGAAGTCCGACCACCCCGGCCTCCAGCACATCTACCCGCACCAGATCCGCAACGGCTGCCAGCTGCCCTCCGGCGCCGAGCAGCCCTCCTACGAGGAGCGGGAGGCCCAGCGCGAGTTCGGCGACATCCCCGGCGTAACCGTGCTCTCCACCACCGGCGTTGACGACCAGGGGCCGGACAACTGTCACTACTACTACCACGGCGGCTACCGGACCCTGGCCGACCACGACTTCGCGACGGTCGCCGCACGACCTCCACGGCGGCGGCGCGGTCGCCAGCACCCCGCCGAACCCGCTGAAGGCCTGGTACTCCAACGCGGACCACAGCCGGATCACCATCGCACTGCGCAACACCACCGACCACCTGAACATGCCGTGCTGCTCGACCGCTGATTCATCGTCAACGACACTTCCGCCACGGCCATTTCGTTCGCGGCCGCACCCGGCGAGATCTCCCTGCGGCTCAGCGGCCCGGCCACCGGCGCCAACGGCATCAGCTACGTCGGACACGACGGCGCGGGCCCGTGGATCACCAACGACAACGGCACCGGCCTGCTGGCCTTCTACGACCTGCCGTTCGCGGCGGACCACCTCGACGCCTTCCCGGCCGCCGCTCCGAACTGCCCGCCGAAGCCCGGGAGCACCGCACGCACGGTGGCCGGTGACCTCAACGGCGACGGCGTCCTCGACACCGGCCCCCGAGGTGACCCGTCGGCGGCGACCGGATCACCCACTGATCCGCTGCCCATCCCGCGGGCCGACCGTCGGTACCCCCGGCGGCCGGCTCGCGGTCGCGGCCCACCAGGATGGCGGCATGCCCTCACGCCTCACCCGGCCCCTCCGCGCCTTACCGGCCACGGTCCGGTGGCCGCTCCTGCCGGCCGCGCTGCTCGCCTGCCTCGCGCTCGTCACCTGGTCCGGGACGACCTGGGAGCCGCCGGTCACCGCGCCCGAGCCGCGGGGTCAGGTCGCGGACCACTGCCGAGCGCTGGCCACGGCCCTGCCCGCGACCGTCCAGGGCCACCGCCGCACCGGCCCCACCGCCTCGCCGTACGTGGCGGTTTGGAGCAGCTCACCCCGTACGGTCCTGCGCTGCGGAGTCCCCCGCCCGAAGTCCCTCAGGGTCTGGGCGAACCGGATCGCCCCCGGACCGTACGTCTCCGGCGTCCAGTGGTACATCGAGAAGGACGGCCACGGCGGCTACCGCCTCACCGTCACCCAGCGCAGTGCCTACGTCGAACTGAGCGTCCCGGCCGGCGCCTACCCCAACTACTCCGACCCCCTCGTCGACCTCTCCCGGCCCATCGCGGCGACCATTCCCGACATTTACGGTCACCTCGGCCCCGCCGACGACTCCTGACGCCCGTCCGGAACACCGGCCCCTGGAGCACCGCCGGCGGACGTGACCGGAACCGTCCGTGACGCCCACCGGCCACCTCGGCCGTCGGGCGTCACGGCACCCGGCTTCCTCACCCCGATGTGCCCACGTAGGCCGCGAGGTGCTCGCCGGTGACGGTGGAGCGGGCGGCGACGAGGTCGGCGGGCGCGCCCTCGAAGACGATCCGGCCACCGTCGTGGCCGGCGCCGGGACCGAGGTCGATGATCCAGTCGGCGTGCGCCATGACCGCCTGGTGGTGCTCGATGACGATGACCGACTTGCCGGAGTCGACGAGTCGGTCGAGCAGGCCGAGCAGCTGCTCGACGTCGGCGAGGTGGAGGCCGGTGGTCGGCTCGTCCAGGACGTAGACGCCGCCCTTCTCGGCCATGTGGGTGGCCAGCTTGAGCCGCTGCCGCTCGCCGCCGGACAGCGTGGTGAGCGGCTGGCCCAGGGTGAGGTAGCCGAGCCCGACGTCGGCGAGCCGGCCGAGGATGCGGTGCGCGGCCGGCGTGCGCGCCTCACCGGCACCGAAGAACTCCTCGGCCTCGGTCACCGACATCGCGAGCACCTCGCTGATGTCGCGGCCGCCGAGGTGGTGGTGCAGGACCGACGCCTCGAACCGCTTGCCCTCGCACTCCTCGCAGGGGGTCGCGACGCCGGCCATCATCGCCAGATCGGTGTAGATGACGCCGGCGCCGTTGCAGGTGGGGCAGGCGCCCTCGGAGTTGGCGCTGAAGAGCGCCGGCTTCACGCCGTTGGCCTTCGCGAACGCCTTGCGGATCGGGTCGAGCAGTCCGGTGTACGTCGCCGGGTTGCTCCGTCGCGAGCCGCGGATCGCGCCCTGGTCGATCGACACCACGCCCGTACCGGCGGCCGCCGAACCGTTGACCAGCGAGCCGTGCACGAGCGAGCTCTTGCCGGAGCCGGCGACACCGGTGACGACGACCAGCACCCCGAGCGGGATGTCGACGTCGACGTCGCGCAGGTTGTGCGTCGTCGCACCGCGGATCGGAAGCGTGCCGGTGGGCTTGCGCACCGTCTCCTTGAGGGCGGCCCGGTCGTCGAAATGGCGACCGGTGGTGGTGCCGCTGGCCCGCAGTCCCTGGACGGTGCCCTCGAAGCAGACCGTCCCGCCCGCGGCACCGGCACCGGGGCCGAGGTCGACGACGTGGTCGGCGATCGCGATCACCTCCGGCTTGTGCTCCACGACGAGCACCGTGTTGCCCTTGTCCCGCAGCCGCAGCAGCAGGTCGTTCATCCGCTGGATGTCATGGGGGTGCAGGCCCGTGGTGGGCTCGTCGAAGACGTAGGTGGTGTCGGTGAGCGAGGAGCCGAGGTGGCGGATCATCTTGACGCGCTGCGCCTCGCCGCCCGACAGCGTGCCCGCCGGCCGGTCGAGCGAGAGGTAGCCGAGGCCGATCTCCACGAACGAGTCGAGGGTCTGCCGCAGCGACGCGAGCAGCGGCGCCACCGAAGGCTCGTCGAGGCCGCGGACCCATGCGGCCAGGTCGCTGATCTGCATCGCGCAGGCGTCGGCGATGTTGGTCCCGCCGATCCGCGAGGACCGGGCCGCCTCGCTGAGCCGGGTGCCGCCGCATTCGGGGCAGGCGGTGAAGGTGACCGCCCGGTCCACGAACTCCCGGATGTGCGGCTGCATCCCCTCCCGGTCCTTGGCGAGGAGCGACCGCTGGATCCGCGGGACCAGACCCTCGTAGGTCATGTTGATGCCCGCGATCTTCATCCTGGTCGGCTCGCGGTGGAGGAAGTCGTGCAGCTCCTTCTTGGTGTACTTGCGGATCGGCTTGTCCGGGTCGTAGAAGCCCGAGGCGCTGTAGAGCCGGTAGTTCCAGCCGCCGGCCTTGTAGCCGGGGATGGTGAGCGCGCCCTCGGCGAGCGACTTGGAGTCGTCGAAGAGCTGGGTGAGGTCGATGTCGGAGACCGCCCCCCGTCCTTCGCAGCGCGGGCACATGCCGCCGGTGCGGGTGAAGGTCACCTTCTCGGTCTTGGCGGCACCGCGTTCGACCGTGATCGCCCCGCTCGCCCGGATCGACGCGACGTTGAAGGAGAACGCGTTGGGTGAGCCGATGTGCGGCTCGCCCAGCCGGCTGAAGAGGATGCGCAGCATCGCGTTGGCGTCGGTGGCGGTGCCGACCGTGGAGCGGGGATCGCCGCCCATCCGCTGCTGGTCGACGATGATCGCGGTCGTCAGCCCGTCGAGTACGTCGACCTCGGGCCGCGCCAGCGTCGGCATGAAGCCCTGCACGAAGGCGCTGTAGGTCTCGTTGATCAGCCGCTGCGACTCCGCGGCGATCGTGTCGAACACCAGGGAGCTCTTGCCCGAGCCGGAGACGCCGGTGAACACCGTCAGCCGGCGCTTCGGGATCTCGATGCTGACGTCCTTGAGGTTGTTCTCGCGCGCGCCGTGCACGCGGATCAGATCGTGACTGTCGGCAACGTGCGGCGCGGGCGACCGCGGGTCCGCCTTCTTGGCCTTGCTCATCGTGTCTCCATCTGTTGGGCAGGGGCAGCCTTCGCGGTCCCCGCCGGCATCGCCCGGCGCGGGGCGACCAGCTTCGAGCAGTGCGTCTGGGTCTCCATTGTCGACACGGTCGTGCACCGCGCTGTCCACGACGGTCACACCAGCCGCGGCGCGGTGACCGCGCTTCTCCGTTCCTGATCGGTCCGGTCGCCGTTTTGGCCACGCGATGCATCCCCGCCGTCACGCGCGCCACGTCATCAGGTACCACCCAGGACGTCGATGACGATCTCGTTCTGGCGGTTGACCTCGGCAAGATCTTTAAGCAAAGGCGGGAATAATCCCGCGTGCGCGTAGCACGCCGTGGGCGAACTACGTAGCGTTGTCCGGGGCCGGCTCAATCAGGGCCGCAGGCAAGGGGGTTCATCATGGCTGACAAGCCGGGGCTCACTCGACTGACAGGGACGGGCAATGGCAACGGTTCGGGCGAGTGCGGGGGCGACGACTGCCCCAACGTCTACGCCACCGACCGAGGCACCTTCGTGGTCCAGGGCGACTCGTTCGCCGGCTTCACGGCGCCGGACGGTGAGTCGTTGGTGGAGATCCCCGAGCACATCCTGCGGGAGGCTGTCCATGCTCTTGGATGGTAGCGACTGGCGAGCGTACTTCGACGCCATGAAGCGCGACGCATGGCGGCTGGAGACGCATCCCGTCTACACGATGCCGCACGAGGAAGAGGCCATCCGGCGTTTCCAGGCCGGCCAGCTGGTCACCGCCGCCGACACCGTGGAGTGGACCGATCGGATTCAGGGTTATCGCAACACCGGACGCAGCGTCGGGCGCGTGCATGTGCTCACCCGCCCACTGACGGAGTATCTCCGGTTCGAGTTCGCGTACTACCTGCACAATGTGGCGGCCGGTGAAGGGGTCAGGATTCTCGACCTGACGGACCGGGAGAATCCAGGGCTGCCGGATCAGGATTTCTGGATCTTCGATGACTCCAGGGTGGTCCTGATGAACTACCGGCCGGACGGCACGCAAATCAGCCGCGAGGTGTTCGGGGGCGATCCTCAGCCCTTTGTGACCTGGAAGCGGTTGGCGATGGCCGAGTCGGTCCCCTTCTCGGAGTACGTGAAGGAGCATGGGTGAGTGACGCTGGATCCCGAACAGCTGGGTCAGTCGAAATCTGACCTGGCTGGAAAGCTTCGAGAGCTACGCAAGCGAGCCGGTCTCACTGGGGACCGGCTCGCTAGGCGTTGTTCCATGACGCAGAGCACCATCAGCAAGATCGAGACCGGCAAGAAGGTCCCGACGCTGGTCGAGGTGGAACGAATCCTTCGGGCGGTTGACGCGCCCCCGGAGCTGGTCGAGGAGATCTCGGCCATGGCCAGGGCCGCCAACACGCAGTGGCAAGAGGCCCGGGCGTCCTGGCGGGCCGGACTGGAGAAGCGGCAGACAGAGCTGGCCGCACTGGAGATCAGCGCTCGTCACCTGCGGTACTTCCTCCCGGCAATGATCACGGGCCTGCTGGCTACGCCGGAGTACGTCAGGGCCAGCCTCGCCCACTGTCCAGGTGACATCAGCAGGACGGTCGCCCGCAAGCTTGAGCGGCAGGCGGTGCTCTTATGACCGGACGAAGTCCTTCACGTTCATACTCACCGAACAGGCCGTGCGGTGGGCGACTATCGAGCCGATCGCCATGTCGGTACAGGTCGAGCGACTGGCATCACTTTCTCACCTGCCTAATGTCCGGCTCGGCGTGATCCCTTTTGGCACCGTGCTGTCCCGCGGGCCGATGAACACGTTCACTGTGTACGACGATCGACTTGTGACAGTGGAAACCTTCACCGGTCGCATGGTCTTCCAGGATCCCCGAGATATCGCCGAGCATCTCGAAGTGTTTTCACTCTACGAGCGCCACGCAGTGTTCGGAGAAGACTCCAGAAGACAGCTGTTCGAGTGGTCCGCGATGTTCCGGGGAGATCTTTAGTCGGCGACGGGAATATTGTGGCAGCCCCTGCCGGCGTCCCGATATCGTCATGGCTCACCCAGCGGATACCGATGCGACGGGGAGCCAGTCATGTCTGCCGTCATGAGCTACCACGAGATTCGCGAGTACTTGCGAACGCGCGGCCAGAAGTCTCCGGGGAACCCGCTGGAGGACTACGACCCACGGTTCTTCGACCGACTCGGGGGAAAAGGGCGCGGAATGCCGACGGACTGGCCGTTCTGCCGGTGCGGGGGCGCCACGTGCCCCGATAGCAGGCGCATGAGCCCCGAAGCCATCACCGCCCTGATCGGGCGCCCGGACGCCGAGTGGACACGCGATGCCGCGTAGTGCCACCAGCCAGGACGACTGTTCCGTCTGTGTCCGGTTGGACGCACAGGCGTCCAATGCCCGTGCGGCGTACGACTACTCGCGAATCACCGACATTCGCGTACTGCGATCCCGGCACCGTGGCGAATCCCCCTGCAAGCGGGTCAGAACGTGACCGGCGAGCCGACCGTATCCGGCCACGAGCCCGAGCCTGCTGAGCAGGGCGATCCGCCCCCGCCGCCCCTACCGGCACCGCCCGAGTCGGGAACCACGGCGCGGCTGCGGGAGGCGGTCCGGCAACTCAACCGGGAGAGTCAGCGCTGGCGCCCGTAGACCACGCCCCGGCTCGTGCGCGGGCCCTACAGGGCCGGTGATCCGCAGACGCCCAGGCCCAGGGTGGCCCTGGTGGCACGCATGGCGGCTCGGGCCCGGGCGACGCCGCGTGGAGTGGCCGCCGCGCCGCCGCCGACCGCGACCGTGCGGCCGCCGAGACCGGCGCACGGGCGGCAGATGCCCGGTTGGGGCACGGGGTCGTGACACTCGGGGCACTCGGGGGGCCGGGCCGCGGCGGGGACAGGGGCCGGCAGGTGGACGGGCGGCATCTTGCGCTCCAGTCGGTCGCGGAGCATGCCGACCGGGGAGTACACGGTGGCGGGCAGGCCGGACAGCAGGGCCTGAGTCAACTCGCCCGTGGTGCAGCCGCGTTCGAGCCACTGCGCGACCAGGGGCGCCAACTCCAGGGCCTCGGCCGCGCCGAGGCGCAGGCGTGGCTCGGTTCTGAGCACCCGGTACGGCGTCAGCGCCGCAGGCGAGTCGGTCAACTGATCGGCGGGGAGGGTGGGTTCTTTCACCGGTTTCTTTACCGGAGGGAGGACGGCCGGGCGGGCCTTCGCCCCGCCGGGGTCCGGAGGGTCGGCACTCGGCGCGGCCAGCTGCGGGGTGTCGAAGACGTGGGACTCGGAGCGGAAGGTGCCGTCCGGCATCCGCAACCTGTCGACGCGGTAGTAACCCGCGTCGGTGAGTTCCTTGAGGGCCCTGCGGATCGCGCCGCGGCCCTGCGGGCTGGTGTCGGCCATCGACTTGCCGTCCTCGCGCCAGCCGTCCGGGCGGGAGAGGAGGTCGGCCAGCAGGCCGCGGGCAGTGTAGCCGAGCCGACGGTCCTGGAGCAGGCCGTTCGGTAGGACGGTGAAATGGTGCGCCTGGGCGCTACGATGGACGCGCGTTGGGAGTTGGACTCTCCTAGTGCCTGGCCCCGGGGTGTTCGTGCACCGCCGGGGTCATCAGCGTTCTGCCGGTTGGACGGACGGAACGTGGCACGCGGACTGCACGAATCCCCCAGGATCGGGCGAGCGGTCGTCTCACGTATGACTTCTGATCAAGTTGGCTTGCCCAGCGGCAACTTGTGCGGGAATCACGGTCCGAGGAGGACGGGATCACGATGCGGGGCCTGCTCGACGGGATGATCCAGCAGGGTGTTACCCGCCTCTCCGTGCACGCTGTGGCCCGGCCAAGGCGAAGCCCCCTCCCGGTCACCCGGGAGGGGGCCTGACGCCGCCCGGCAGGTCAGAGGTAGAGCCCGGTCGAGCCCTCCGAGTCCTTCAGTCGTTCGGCCGCCACCGCGTGCAGGTCGCGCTCGCGCAGCAGGATGTACGTCGCGCCGCGGACCTCGACCTCCAGCTTGTCCTCCGGGTCGTACAGCACCCGGTCGCCGGGCTCCACCGACCGGACGCTCTGCCCGACCGCGACGGCCTCCGCCCAGGTGCACCTCTTCGACAGCTCGGCGGTGGCCGGGATCAGGATGCCGCCGGTCGAGCGGCGCTCGCCCTCGCCGGCCTCGGTCCTGACCAGGACCCGGTCGTGCAGCATCCGGATCGGCAGCTTCTCGCCCAGCCGGTCATGGCGGGTCGACTCGTGCCGGTCCCGCGGTTCGTTCTGCTCGTCGTTCACACTCACGCCCCGACCGTACCTGGCGCGACCGCCCGGCGGGGGGGGGGGGGGGGGGGGGGGGGGGGGGGGGGGGGGGGGGGGGGGGGGGGGGGGGGGGGGGGGGGGGGGGGGGGGGGGGGGGGGGGGGG
>NZ_JBVHLF010000019.1:100305-122431 GCF_055559155.1 Kitasatospora sp. NPDC024654 | reverse complement strand
CCCCCCCCCCCCCCCCCCCCCCCCCCCCCCCCCCCCCCCCCCCCCCCCCCCCCCCCCCCCCCCCCCCCCCCCCCCCCCCCCCCCCCCCCCCCCGTGCCCGTTCCCGGGTCAGGACGTCAGGACGTCAGGACGGCGTGGGTCCCTGTGCCGCGATGATCCAGAAGGGCCCGCCCTGCGGGTCCCCGACCGAGGCCATCCGCCCGACCGGGCTGTCGAAGGGTGCCGCCAGCAGCGTGCCGCCCGCCTTCACCGCCGCGTCCACCGTGCTGTCGACGTCGTCCACCGAGAAGTAGGTGGCCCAGTGCGAGGGGGTGCCCGGCGGCTGGTTCGCCAGCCCCTGCAGCCCGCCGACGGTCCGCCCGTCGACGTTCAGCGCGAAGTAGCCGTCCATGCCCTCCATCGGGGCGACCCCGACGCCCAGCGCCGCGGGGTAGAAGGACGAGGCGGCGGCCGGGTCGCTGGTGTTGAGCTCGTTCCAGATCACCGCGCCCGGCTCGTTGACGATCTGCGCGCCGAAGAAGTCCAGCGGTTGCCAGACGCCGAAGACCGCGCCGGTCGGGTCGGTGGCGATCAGCATCTTGCCGGCCGTGCCGACCTCCATCGCCGGCACGATCAACGCGCCGCCGGCGCCGGTGATCCGGGCCGCGGTGGCCTCCGCGTCGGCCGAGGAGAGGTAGGTGGTCCAGGCGGTGGGCGGCGGCGGGTTGTCGCCCACCGCCATGGCCGGGCCGATCCCGGCCACCGGCTTGTCGTTCAGGGTGAGGATCGCGTAGCCGCCGAACTCCTCCGGCCCCTTCTCGCCCTGCCAGCCGAAGAGATCGCAGTAGAAGTCGATGGCGGCCTGCTGGTCGGGGGCCATCAGGTCGACCCAGCACGGGGTGCCGGGCGGGTACGGGTTGCTGACCACGGGCATCGGTGTCGCCTCCAGGGCGGAGCGGTCCGGTTGTTGCCCCCCGGCTACACCCTCACCCAGGCTCCCGGGGCTCGCCACTCAGGCCGCCGCCGACTCGCGGCGTCCCGGCTGCCCTTCAGGGTGTGCCGTCCTCGATCCGCCGCAGCATCCGCCCGAGCATCCCGGCGAGCACGCCCCGCTCCTCGGGAGCGATGTCCTGCAGCAGCTCCTCCTCGAAGACCGCCGCCATCCGCATCGACTCCAGCCACTTGTCCCGGCCGTTCTCGGTCAGCTCGATGATCACCCGGACCCGGTTGGTCTCGTCGCGCTCCCGGGTCACCAGGTCCTCGGTGACCATCCGGTCGATCCGGTGGGTCATCGCCGCCGGCGTGAGCCCCAGTCGCTTGGCCAGTTCGCTCGGTCCCAGCCGGTACGGGCTGCCCGCGACCACCAGGGCCTTGAGCACCTCCCACTCCGCACTGGTGATTCCGAGCACAGTCAGCTGCCGGCTGTAGGCCACCCCCATCCGCCGGGCGACCCGGGACAGGGAGGACACGATGGTCTCCACCTGCGGGTCCACGGTGGGGAACTCCCGCTGGTAGATGGCGACTTGCTCGGCGATGTCCAGCTCGGTGCCATCCGCCGGCGCGGTTTTGCGTGCGCTCATGCGCCCAGTCTCCCACGTGCGGCTGCCCCGGTTAAGCCTTTGACAGGACAGTCTTACGGTTCTTATATTTTAGCTCTGAAGTCTTGCGGTCCTAATCGTCGAAGGGGTGTCTCCCATGAACCAGCAGAAGTACGGAACGGGCGGCGCCCTGCGCCGGGTGCAGGTCGGCAACGCGCTGAGCGCGTTCGGCAGCGGCTTCACGATGCCGTACATGTTCGTGTACGTGGACCAGGTGCGCGGGCTCGGTTCGCTCGCCGCCGGTCTGGTCTTCACGGTCTTCGCGCTGGCCGCGCTGGTCGTGCTGCCCTTCGCGGGCCGCGGCATCGACCGCTACGGCCCGCGCCCGGTGCTGCTGGCCGGTTGCGTGCTGGCCGCCACCGGCGCGTTCTCCTTCGGTCACGCCACCACCACGACCGGACTGCTGATCTCCTCGTTCCTGTTCGGCGGCGGGATCACCACCACCCAGCCGGCGCTGGCCACCATGGTGGTCCGCTGCTCCAGCGCGAAGACCCGCTCGCACGCCTTCGCCTTGCAGTTCACCCTGACCAACCTGGGCATGGGCCTCGGAGCGCTGGTCGGCGGCCAGATCGTCGACGCCGCCGACCCGGCCAGCCTGACCCGGCTCTTCACCATCGAGGCGCTCTCGCTGCTCGGCCTGGCCGCGGTCACCGGGACCGCCCGGATCCCGCAGGCGGCGCCGACCCTGGTCGAGGTCCCCGGCGGCCCGAGCGGGCTGCGCGCGCTGGCCGCCGACAAGGCGATGGCCCGGCTCTGCCTGCTGGCCGGGCTGATCTTCTTCACCTGCTACGGCCAGTTCGAGTCCGGCGTCGCGGCCTTCGCCACCGACACCGTGAAGACCGCTCCGGCCACCCTGGGCCTGGCGATCGGCGCCAACGCGCTGACCATCGTGGTGCTGCAGATGTTCATGGTCCGGGTCACCGCCCGGCGCCGGCGCACCACCGCGATGGCCGCCACCGGTGTGATCTGGCTCGGCGCCTGGGGTGCCGCGCTGCTGGCCGGTCTGATCCGCGGCGAGGCACTGGCCGCGACGATCGCCGTCGTCTCGATCTACGTGCTGTTCGGCGCCGGCGAGTCGCTGCTCGCGCCGACCCTCGGCCCGATCGTCGCCGACCTGGCACCGGCCCGGCTGCTGGGCACCTACAACTCGGCGTTCGCGCTGGTCAAGCAGCTGGCCATCGCGGTCGGCCCGGCGGTCGGCGTGCTGCTGGTCGGCTCCGGCACCTGGCCGCTCTACCTGGCCGCGATGACCTGCTGCACCCTGCTGATCATCGCCGTGGCGCTGCGGCTGCGCCGTCACCTCACCCCGGCCCAGGACAACGCCGAGCGCCCGGAGCCCGTCCTCGTGCCGGTCCGCGAGCTGCAGACCGCGGCGTGAGAGGGTGACGCGGGGGGCGGCCGGGGCATAGGGTCGCCCGCGAGATCAAGAGCGTCGACCTCGGTGGTGTCATGGCAGAGACGGCTGTCGCCGAACAGGTAGCCGATCCGCAACCGCCCAGGAGCAGCGCCGTGGCATGGGCCCGGCGCCTCTCCTGGGCGGCCCGTTACTCCGGCTGGCTCGGCCCGCTCGCGGTCGCGCTCTTCGCCGGGGTGCTGCGGTTCTGGAACCTGGGTTACCCCAACGCGTTCGTCTTCGACGAGACGTACTACCCCAAGGACGCGTGGTCCCTGCTCCACCAGGGCTACGAGGGGTTCTGGACCAGCACCTCGAACGACCAGATCCTCGCCGTGCCGCAGGTCGTCCCGCTGAGTCCCGAGCCGGCCTTCGTGGCCCATCCGCCGCTCGGCAAGTGGGTGATCGCCCTCGGCGAGTGGGCGTTCGGCCTGCACCCGTTCGGCTGGCGGGTGATGGTGGCGCTGCTCGGCACGCTCTCGGTGCTGATGCTGGCCCGGATCGGGCGCCGGCTGTTCCGCTCCACGCTGATCGGCTGCACCGCCGCGCTGCTGATGTCGGTGGACGGCCTGCAGCTCGTGATGAGCCGGGTCGGTCTGCTCGACGGCATCCTGATGTTCTTCGTACTGGCCGCCTTCGGCTGCCTGCTGATCGACCGGGACCACACCCGGGCCCGGCTGGCCGCGCCCGGCGTGGACGGCGACCGGATCCGGCTCGGCCTGCGGCCCTGGCGGCTGGCCGCCGGACTGCTGCTCGGTGCGGCCTGCTCGACCAAGTGGAACGGCCTGCAGATCCTGGCCGCCTTCGGTCTGCTCACCGTGCTCTGGGACCAGGGCGGCCGGCGGGCCGCGGGTGCCCGCCACCCGCTGCGCGGCATGCTGCGCCGGGACGCGCTGCCGGCCTTCGCCTCGCTGGTCCTGGTGGCGGCGGGGACCTACCTGGCCTCCTGGAGCGGCTGGTTCGCCACCGACAGCGGCTACGACCGGATCTGGGCGCTCGGCCGGACCGGCGGGTTCTTCCCGCCCGCGCTGCGCAGCTGGTGGCACTACCAGGCGGAGATGTACACCTTCAACACCACGCTGACCACCCCGCACACCTACCAATCCAACCCGTGGAGCTGGCTGGTCCAGGGCCGCCCGGTCAGCATGTACTGGCAGACCGTGCCGACCGGCCAGCAGGGTTGCCACGCCTCCGGCGGCTGCACCACCCAGATCCTGGCGCTGGGTACCCCGCTGCTCTGGTGGCTGGCGTGCTTCGCGCTGGTCTACCTGCTCTGGTGCTGGTTCTTCCGGCGGGACTGGCGCTCCGGCGCGGTGCTCTGCGCGGTGGCCGGGATCTACCTGCCGTGGTTCCAGTTCCAGCAGCGCACCATCTTCTCCTTCTACATGGTGGTGCTGGTCCCGTTCCTCTGCCTGGCCTGCGCCCAGCTGCTCGGCGCGATGCTCGGCCCGGCCGGGTGCGGCCCGCGCCGGCGGGCGGTCGGCGCGGTGGCGGCCGGCGGGCTGGTGCTGGCGGTGATGGGCTGTTTCCTGTACTTCCTGCCGCTCTACACTGCCGAGGTCATTCCGATGACCGATTGGCAGGATCACATGTGGTTCGTCAGCTGGATCTGATGGCGGTACGCCCGGGGCTGGCGGCGGGGGCGTCGAGCGGTCAGCTGCTGCCGGTCACCCCGCTGCTCTGGGCGACCATGGCGGTGCTGCTGGTGGCGGGGATCGCGGTGGCCGGCTGGGGCATGCTCGGACACGGGCGGGCGGTGGCGCGGGCCGGGGTGCGGGCGGTGGTCCAGCTGGGCGCGGTCGCCTTCGTGATCACCTGGGTGGTGCACTCGCTCTGGTGGACCGCGTTCTTCGTGCTGGTGATGTTCTCGGTGGCGGTCCGCACCGCCGGGCGGCGGATGACCGACGCCCCCGGCTGGCTCTGGGCCTGGGCGGCGGCGCCGATCGCGGCCGGGGTGCTGCCGGTGCTGGCGCTGTTGCTCGGGCTGCGGCTGCTGCCCTGGCAGGGCCTGTCGATCGTGCCGGTGGCGGGCATCCTGATCGGCGGCGCGCTGACCGCCACCTCGCTGGCCGGGCGGCGCGCGCTGGACGAGCTGACCCAGCGGAACGGCGAGGTGGAGGCCGCCCTGGCGCTGGGCCTCGCCGAGCGGGACGCCCGGCTGGAGATCTGCCGGACGGCCGCCGCGACCTCGCTGGTGCCGGCACTGGACCAGACCCGTACGGTCGGGCTGGTCACCCTGCCCGGCGCCTTCGTCGGCATGCTGCTCGGCGGGGCCACCCCGCTGGCGGCGGGGGCGGTGCAGCTCTTCGTGCTGATCGCGCTGCTCGCGGTGGAGGGAGTGGCGATCGTGGTGGTGCTGGAACTGGTCGGGCGGGGGCTGGTACGGCGTCCGGTACGGTGGAGGCGTTGAAGGGGAGTAGCCCAGAGCATCCCTCCACCGGACCGTCGACATACTGGCCGCCCTGCTCCTGCAGACGGTGGCCCGGCGCCCGGGACACCCGGCCGGTTCGAGCGGGTGTCGGCGAGACCTTCGGCCGCAGTGCTGTGACCATGAACCAGCGCTGTCGGGCCGAGGTCTCTTTTTTATCGGACCGCAGGCCGGACAGCCCGACCGTAGGGACACCGACTCCTGATGGACCTGACCGTTTTCGCCGTGACCTTCGGCATCATCTTCCTGGCCGAGCTGCCGGACAAGACCGCGCTGGCCGCACTGATGCTCGGCACCCGCTACCGGGCGGCGTACGTCTTCGCCGGGATCGCGGCGGCGATGGCGCTGCAGGTCGGCCTGGCGCTGGCGGCCGGCTCGCTGCTGGCGCTGCTGCCGCACCGCTGGGTCGAGGGGGTCACCGGGGCGCTCTTCCTGGTCGGCGCGGCGATGCTGCTGCTGCACAAGCACGACGAGGAGGCGCACGAGGCCAAGGCACCGTCGTCGAACGGCTTCTGGAAGGTCGCCGGGGCGAGCTTCCTGGTCGTCGCGGTCGCCGAGTTCGGCGATCTGACCCAGATCATGACCGCCAACCTGGCCGCCGAGTACGCCGACCCGCTCTCGGTGGGGCTGGGCGCCTGGCTGGCCCTCTGCGCGGTGGGCGGCCTGGCGGTGCTGGGCGGGCAGAAGCTGCTGAAGCACGTGCCGATGAAGGTGATCATCCGGGTCGCGGCGGCGGCGATGCTGGCGCTGGCGGGGATCAGCCTGGTGGGCGCGGTGACGGGCTGACCGGAGCGGTCAGCAGGTGGCGCCCTGTTGCAGGGCCTGCTGGGTCTGGCTGTCGTACACACCCCGCTGGTACGAGCCCCAGGGCAGGTTCTCGTCCTGCAGGGTGCTGACCGCGTTCCGGGTCCGCTTGTCGAAGACACCGGAGGTGTAGCGGTCCTGGTCCAGGCAGCCGGCGGCGACCAGCTGGGACTGCAGGGTGGCCACGTCCGGTCCGGTCATCCCCGAGCTCAGGGGTTGGAAGGCCGGGCTGGGGGCCGCGCTGGTCGGGGCGGCCGTGGTCGGCGGGGGTGGGGCGGCCGTCGCGGGGGCCGGGGGTGCGCTGGTCCTCGGCGCCGGCGGCGTGGTCGGCCGGGGTGCGGCGACGGTGCGCGGCGCGCTCGGGGCGGCCGGCGCGGTGGTCGCCGGCGCGGCGCTGGCGGTGGGGGAGGCGTCGGCCGGCGGGGCGCTCGGGCTCGGCGTCGGGCTGAGGTCGGGGGCGCCGGTCGGCTGCGGGGCGAGCGCCTGCTTGTGGCCGTCGGCCGAGGGGGAGAGCAGGAACGCGACACCCACGCCGACCGCGGCCAGTCCGGCACCGGCGGCGGCCAGCACGCCGGGTCTGCCACGTCTGGCGGCCCGGCGGGAGGCGGCGCGCCCGGGCGCGGGGGCGGACTCGCCGGCGAGCGGGAAGAGACCCAGCTCGCGCTGGTGCGGCGGGCCCGGCGGCATCGGCGGTACGGGGGGCAACGGCGGCTGGGCCGGTACGGGCGGCAGCACGGTGGTCGCGTGCGCGTCGGCTCGCGGTGGTGCGGGTTCGTACGAGTGCGGTTGGCCGGCGCCGACCGGGGGTAGGACGGTGGTCGCGTGTCCGTCGGCCGTGGGCGGTCCGGCCGGGAACGGCGGGAACACGGTCGTCGGGTACCCGTCGGCCGGCTCCTCGGGCACCTCCGGGGCGTACGGCCGGACCAGCGGCGTCCCGTCCAGCGGCGGCAGCACGGCGGTCTCGGTGACGTCGGGGTGGCAGCCGCAACCGCCGGTGGTCCGATCGGTGCCACATGCGGGGCAGTGCTCTCCCGGCATGGGCCGGCCCTCCTCGGAACGCTGACGGGGTGTGGACGCGCCCGATTATGCAGGACACCGCTTAAGCCGAACAGTGCCGAGACCCCGTCCCGCACTTACGGATGGCCCAACCAAAGCGCTCATACCATCCCGAATCTGACACGATCAGAAATTGGAATGATGATCAGCTAGGAGGACTCCGATGGCGGACCTGACGTTGGAGACCGAGCCGCCCGCCTCCCCGGCCCAGCAGCCCGTTCACAACCTCTGGGTGCCGATCGGGGCGCTGTTGCTGGCCCTGCTGCTCGCGGCCCTCGACCAGACCATCGTCTCCACCGCGCTGCCCACCATCGTCAGCGACCTCGGCGGCCTGGAGCACCTCTCCTGGGTGGTCACCGCCTACCTGCTGGCCTCCACCGCGGTCACCCCGCTCTGGGGCAAGCTCGGCGACATGTACGGCCGGAAGCGGTTCTTCCAGGCCTCCATCGTGATCTTCCTGGTCGGCTCGGCGCTCTGCGGGCTGGCCCAGAGCATGGGTCAGCTGATCGCCTTCCGGGCTCTGCAGGGGCTCGGCGGCGGCGGGCTGATCGTGCTGACCCAGGCGATCGTCGGAGACCTGGTCCCGCCGCGCGACCGCGGCAAGTACCAGGGTCTGTTCGGCGCGGTCTTCGGCGCCACCAGCGTGCTCGGGCCGCTGCTCGGCGGCTTCTTTGTGGACCAGCTCTCCTGGCGCTGGGTCTTCTACATCAACCTGCCGATCGGCGTGGTCGCGCTGGCCGTCATCGCGGTGGTGCTGCACGGCGCCCAGACCCGGCAGCAGCACCGGATCGACTACCCGGGCATCGTGCTGATCGCCGCGGTCGCCACCTGCTTCGTGCTGATGACCTCGCTCGGCGGGGTGACCTGGCCCTGGGGCTCCTGGCGGATCATCGGCCTGGGCGTGCTCGGGGTGGTGCTGCTGGTCGCCTTCGTCGCGGTGGAGCGGAAGGCCGAGGAGGCGGTGCTGCCACCGCGGCTGTTCGCTTCGCGGACCTTCAGCCTGGTCGCGGTGATCTCCTTCGTGGTGGGCTTCGCAATGTTCGGCGCGCTCACCTACCTGCCCACCTTCCTCCAGGTGGTGCAGGGCGTCTCACCCACGCTCTCCGGGGTGCACATGCTGCCGATGGTGCTCGGCATGCTGGTCACCTCGGTCGGTTCCGGTCAGATCGTTGCTCGAACCGGTCACTACCGGGTCTTCCCGATCGCGGGAACGGCCGTGGTGACGGTGGGCCTGGTGCTGCTCTCCCGACTCACCGAGGCCACCTCGACCACCGTGATGAGCCTGTACTTCCTGGTCTTCGGCCTCGGGCTGGGCCTGGTGCTCCAGGTGTTGGTGCTGATCGTGCAGAACTCGGTCGGCTACCAGGACCTGGGGGTGGCCACCGCGGCCGCGACCTTCTTCCGGTCGATCGGTGCCTCCTTCGGCGTCTCGATCTTCGGCACCATCTTCACCAGCGGGCTCAACCACCGGCTCCGGGAGGCCCTGACGGGCGTGCCGCTGCCACCGGGCTTCTCGGCCGGCGCGGTCACCTCCGACCCGCGCGTGCTGCGCGCCCTGCCGGCCGCCGCCCGGCACAGCGTGCTGCACGCCTTCGCCGCCTCGATCGCCCACGTCTTCGTCTACGCGGCGCCGATCGCGGCGGCGGCCTTCGTGCTGGCCTGGTTCATCCGGGAGCAGCCGCTGCGGGCCTCCGTCACCGCGCCGGACCTGGGCGAGTCGATCGGCATGAACCCGGTCGAGCGTTCCTCGGTGGACGAGATCGCTCGCGCGCTCTCCGTGCTGAACACCCGGGAGGCGCGCCGTGACCTCTACCGGCGGATCACCGCCGAAGCCGGGCTCGACCTGATGCCCGCGTCCAGCTGGCTGATCCTGCAGATGCACCGGCAGGGCTCGGTGGAGCCCGCCGAGCTGGCCGAGCGCAAGGTCGTCCCGCCGCAGGTGGTGGAGGCCGCCGCCCGGGAGGTCGAGGGACGGGGGCTGGCGCTGCGCAACGGGCTGCCGATGCGGCTCACCGTGGCGGGGGAGGAGGTGGCGAAGCGGCTGGTGGCCGCCCGGCGTCACCAGCTCGCGCAACTGCTGGGCGACTGGGACGAGAAGCAGTTCGACGACCTGGCCCAGTTGCTGAACCGGCTCAGCGCCACGCTCTGCGGTGACGAGCGGGACCGGCCGGACCCGACGCCGGAGCCGCACGTGCCGCACAGCGAGGGGCGCTCGTTCTGAGCCGGCTCAGCCCGCGCGGTCGTCGCCGGCGGTGATCTCGCTCTCGGGTGGCACGTTCTTCGCCCTCCCCTTCCGCCGGGAGAGCAGCAGCGGGAGCGTGGAGACCGCCACGATCAGCAGGATCACCGGCAGCAGGTAGTTCTCTATCCCCGGGAAGGACGCCCCCAGCGCCCAGCCGGCCAGCACCGTCCCCTGGGTCCAGGCCAGGCCGCCGATCACCTGCCAGAGCGTGAACGTCCGGGTGGGGACCCGCAGCGCGCCCGCCGCCGGGCCCAGCACGGTGCGCACCATCGGCACGAACCGTCCGAGCACGATCGCCTTGCCGTGCCCGTAGCGCGCCAGCAGCTCCGCGGAGCGGGTCGCGGTGCTCTTCAACCGGGCGCTGCGGCTGTGCGACAGCAGCGCCTGGCCGCCGCGCCGGCCGATCACGAACCCCAGCTGGGTCCCCGCGATCGAGCCGACCGCCGCGCAGAGCAGCACCTGCCAGAGGGTGAGGTAGGGCCCGTGGTGGGTGGTGCCGGTCGGGTCGCCGGCGCAGAGCACGCCGGCCGGGAAGAGCAGGGTGTCACCGGGGACGAAGAACCCCACCACCAGCAGCCCGGCCTCGGCGAACGTCACCAGCAGCACCGCGAGGGCGCCGTAGGCGGCGAGCAGGGAGGAGCCGCTCGTGAAGTTGAGCGCCGCGGTCATCAATCACCCCTACCCGGCCACGCGGACGGTGGGCTGCGTGATCTCCTCCCCACTTTAGACCGGCATCCCATGTGCCCGCTTTCGGGTGATGATTATTGATCGTGACCAACCGTTGACGGTGAGCGGTCGAGTCAACACCGGGCGGTCGCGGTCACCTCCGGCCGGCCCGAGCGGACCAGGTGGGTCGAGACGCGCAGGTCACTGCGGCGGATCTCCAGCACGTGGTGGTAGGGCAGCACGGACCAGCCCTCCTCGTGCTGCGGCCCGATGCCGCTGGAGGCGACCACCACCCGGTCGGGCCGTGCCTGGTAGCGGAGCCGGAAGAAGTCCGGGCCGCGGCGCCGGCTCACCTCCGAGTCCGGGTTCTCCTCGGAGTAGGCGTAGAGGGCGTGCTGGGTGAGCAGCAGGCAGTTCAGGCTGGCGAACCGGGCGCGCCCGCGGATGTCGGCGGCGGCCAGGGCGAGGGCGTCGACCGGGTCCTCGTCGTGCAGCCGGGAGAGCACCCGCAGGAAGTACCGCTCCGAGTCGGTCTCCCCGCCGGCGCCGGCCAGCAGGTCGGGGTCTATCAGATGGTCGACCGCGTCGACGGGTGTGAAGTAGCCGTTGTGCGCGAAGGCGATCGCGCCGGCGCTGAAGGGGTGCGTGTTGTGGGGTTCGGTCGCGAGGCCGGGGCTGGCCATCCGGATGTGCAGGATGGCCGCGTCGGTGACCGAGCCGGCCAGCGTCTCGGGGAACCGCGCGCTCGCGTGGGCGGGCACCAGGTCCCGGGTCACCGCGAGTTCGCCGCCGGTGTGCCAGGCCGCGACGCCCCAGCCGTCGCGGTGTTCGCGGGAGAGTCCGGCGAACGGCTCGATCAGGTCGGTCAGCGAGTCGGCCAACCGCGTCGGGTCGGGCGTGACCACGCCGAGCAGGCGGCACATGTTTCAACCAATCTGATGCGTAGGGGAGTTGCGGGATCAGCCGCGGTGGCGTTCGAGTCGGCTCGCGAGTCCCGACAGGCTCGCGTTGATCAGTATGTAGCAGGCCGCGCCGACCAAGTAGCTTGAGAGTACGGTGTGGTAGTACTCGCCGAGCACCTGGGTCTTGTGCAGCAGCTCCAGGTAGCTGACCACGTAGCCCAGCGAGGAGTCCTTGAGCAGCCGCACCAACTGGCTTACCAGCGCTGGCAGTAGCCTGCGGACGGCCTGCGGGATCACCACCCACCGCAGCGCCTGCCAGTGGGTCATCCCGAGGCTCTGTGCGGCCTCGCCCTGCCCACGTGGCAGGGCGAGCGCGCCGGCCCGGAAGATCTCCGCGATCACCGACGCGTTGCTCAGTGCGATGGCGAGCACCAGCTGCCAGAAGACCGGGAGGGTCACCCCGGCCCTGGGCAGCGCGAAGAGGAAGACGTAGAGGAGCAGCAGCAGCGGGACGGCCCGGAACAGCTCCACGTAGCCGCGGGCCAGGGCCCGTGCCGCCCGGCTCCGGCTGAGCCGGACGAGCGCGAGCAACGCGCCGAACGGGAAGGCGAACGCTGCGGCGACCACCGTGACCAGCAGCGTCTGCCCAAGTCCGGCCAGCAGGAACTGGATGATCGGCCACTGGCCGAACATCGACCACTGATCGGCCGAGAGCTGTCCATCGGTGGCGAACTGACGGAACGTCAGTGAGGCCAGGCCGGCGATCGCGACCAGCGAGACGCCGGTCGCGGTCCGGATCCGGCGGCGGGCCCGCGGGCCCGGCGGGTCGAAGAGCAGGCGGCTCTCGTCGCTCATCGCCGGATCGCCACCTTCCGTTCGATCCGCCCGGCGATCAGGCCGGACGTCAGGGTGATCAGGACGTACGCCACCGTGGTCACGGCGAAGCTGGTCAGCGGCTGGTCGTAGGTGAGCGTCACGAACTCGGCCCGGCCGGTCAGTTCGGAGAGCGGCCGGGCCCGCTTCCTCGCCGCCTGCCAGGACGCCGGATTCACTCCGCGGATCGCCGCCACCTCGGACGACCAACTGACCATCCACTGCCTGGTGGCCAACCGGATCGGGGTGGCGATCATGAACGAGCTCGGCGTCGGCGCGCACATCGACCCCCGCGTGGTGGCCCGCCCGCTGCGGGACTGGCCGGCCCGCCGGATCTTCGCCCTGCTCTGGCCGGACATGGTCCGTGTCGCCCCGGTCGCCGCGCTGCTGGACTCCCTGCGCGCGACGGCCGACGACCACGCCCGCCGCCTCCCCGCGGTCGGCGCGCGCTGACGGTACGTCACCGACGGCGACGGCGGAACCCCGCGGTCGCGTTCGACTCCGGCGGTGGGGCGGCGGTGACGGTGGACCAGTCGGGCCGCGTCCCGCCGGTCGACCAGCTCAGCGGTCAGCAGTGGCGTCGGGGCGGTCGTCTTCACGCTTCTTTGACTGTCGGATGTAGGAGACTGCTCGCACATGGTCCAGATCGGGTGCCCAGGTCGGGCCCCCTCCAATGAGAGGTGTCATGTGCCCAGCGTCGTGAAGATCAACGTGCTGACTGTCCCCGCGGAGCAGCGGGAGGTGTTGGAGCAGCGGTTCGCCTCGCGGGCCGGGGCGGTGGAGAGCTCGGACGGCTTCGAGTGGTTCGAACTCCTCCGCCCGGTGGAGGGGACCGATCAGTACCTGGTGTACACGCGGTGGGCGTCCGAGGAGGCGTTCCAGGCGTGGATGACCGGGCCGATGCAGGCGGCGCACCGGCCGGCCGGGGACGCGGCACAGAAGCCGGCGGCCTCGGGGTCGACGCTGTGGTCGTTCGAGGTGGTTCAGTCGACCGGCCCGAAGGCCTGAGGCGAGGGGGCGGAGGGTCCGGGGTCGGCGGGGCGGCCCCGGGCCGGGGGGCGAAGGCGACCGGGCGGTGAACGCGGCGCGGCGGGTGGCGCGGCGGAGGGCGCGCAGGACCGGGGTGCCGAGGGTCAGGGCGAGGGTGGCGGTGAGGGCAGCCCGGGGGAGGTCCCAGCCCATCGAGGTGGTCAGGCAGTAGAGCGCGAAGCGCGGCGGGTTGGCGCTGGGCGGGGCGCCCGGGACGAAGGAGACCGAACTGCTCAGGCCTCCGATGTAGCCAGCCCTGGAGGTTCATGACGGTGTCGTAGAGGACCGCCGAGACGGCGCCGTAGACGGCCAAGAACAGGAGCGGGGGCTGGCCTTTCGAGCGGCGGCCGGGGTCACGCACCGCGGAACGGGCGCGGGCGGGGTTCCCCCGACTCTATCCGGAGCCCTCCGGGCCGGAGCCCTCCGGGCGCACGGCATCCGGTTGGGCGGTGCCCCGGTGGCCGGTCCGTCCCAGCGTGTCCGGAATCACCAACCCTGGCTCCGATGCGGAAGCTACGGGCCGGTATCTTCGAGGTCTCTCAATGACGAACTGCGCACCACCGTGACAATTGATCTGGGTAGAAGGGTCCGAGCATGACGGGGCAGCCACCCTCCACGGCCGACCGGCGTCCGCTGCGGATCGCGCTGCTGTCCTACCGGGGAGACCCGTTCTGCGGTGGCCAGGGCGTCTACGTCCGGCACCTGTCGCGGGAGCTGGCCCGGCTCGGCCACCACGTGGACGTGATCGGCGCGCAGCCGTTCCCGGTGCTGGACGAGGTCGCCGGGCCCGGCTCGGTCCGCCTGGTGGAGCTGCCCAGCCTCGACCTCTACCGCGCCGACGACCCGTTCCGCACCCCCGCCCTGTCCGAGTACCGCGGACCGGTGGACCTGCTGGAGGTCGCCACGATGTGGACCGGCGGGTTCCCCGAGCCGCTCACCTTCTCGCTGCGCGCCCGGCAGTACCTGGCCGCGCACAAGGGCCGCTACGACGTGGTGCACGACAACCAGACCCTCGGCTACGGCCTGCTCGGCCTGGCCAGGCACGGCTTCCCCCTGGTCACCACGATCCATCACCCGGTCACCGTGGACCGCCGGTTGGAGCTGGAGGCGGCCCCCACCCCGCTCAAGCGGCTCTCGCTGCGCCGCTGGTACGCCTTCACCCGGATGCAGCGCCGGGTGGCTGCCCGGCTGGACCAGGTGATCACCGTCTCCGGCAGCTCCCGGACCGAGATCACCGAGCAGCTCGGGGTGGCCCCGGGCGCGGTCTCGGTGGTGCCGATCGGCGCGGACACCCGGCTCTGGTCGCCGTCCGACGAGGTCCCGGTGGTGCCCGGCCGGATCGTCGCCACCTCCAGCGCGGACGTCCCGCTGAAGGGGTTGGTGCACCTGGTGGAGGCCCTGGCGAAGGTGCGCACCGAGCGGGACGCGCACCTGGTGGTGGTCTGCAAGAAGCAGGGCCAGGGCCCGGTCGCGGACGCCGTGCGCCGGTTCGGTCTGGAGCCGTTCATCGACTTCCGCACCGGACTGACCGACCAGGAGCTGGTGGACCTCTACCGCTCGGCCGAGGTGGCCTGCGTGCCCTCGCTGTACGAGGGGTTCTCGCTGCCCGCCGCCGAGGCGATGGCCACCGGAACCCCGCTGGTCGCCACCACCGGCGGGGCGATCCCCGAGGTGGCCGGCCCGGACGAGGAGACCTGCCTGGCCGTGCCGCCGGGCGATCCGGGTGCGCTGGGGCAGGCGCTCGGCCGGCTGCTGGACGATCCGGGGCTGCGCGCGCGGCTCGGCGCGGCGGGCCGGCAGCGGGTGCTGGAACGATTCACCTGGGAGCGCGCCGCCGAGCTGACCGTCGACCGCTACCGGGCGGCCATCGCCACCGGCGTCGGGCAGCGCGCCCGGGCCGGAGCCGGCTGGCGCTACGTCGCCTGACCGTGGGGTTGCCGCGGCATGCCTGACCCGTCGTCACCCCCAGTACCCTCAGTGATGCAGTAACGAATGGGAGTCCCGCTGTGCTGACCGTCGACTTCTCCCGCTTCCCGCTCGCCCCTGGCGACCGGGTGCTCGACCTGGGGTGCGGCGGTGGCCGGCACGCGTTCGAGTGCTACCGCCGCGGCGCCAACGTGGTCGCCCTGGACCAGAACGCGGCGGAGATCGCCGAGGTCCGGAAGTGGTTCGACGCGATGGCCGCGGCCGGCGAGGCCCCGGCCGGCGCCTCCGCGACCGCGATGGAGGGCAACGCGCTGGCGCTGCCGTTCGAGGACGAGTCCTTCGACAAGATCATCATTTCCGAGGTGATGGAGCACATCCCGGACGACAAGGGCGTGCTCGCCGAGATGACCCGGGTGCTGAAGCCGGGCGGGCTGCTCGCGGTGACCGTGCCGCGCTGGCTGCCGGAGAAGATCTGCTGGGCGCTCTCCGACGAGTACCACGAGGTCGAGGGCGGCCACATCCGGATCTACCGCGGCGACGAACTGCTCGACAAGCTGCGCGAGGCCGGGCTCACCCCGTACGGCACGCACCACGCGCACGCGCTGCACTCGCCGTACTGGTGGATCAAGTGCGCGGTCGGCGTCGACAACGAGAAGGCGCTGCCGGTCAAGGCCTACCACCAGCTGCTGGTCTGGGACATCGTCGGCACCCCGGTGATCAGCAAGCTGACCAAGGCCGCCGAGGCCGCGCTCAACCCGGTGATCGGCAAGAGCTTCGTCGCGTACGCGAGCAAGCCGAACCGGGCCGGCGCATGACGACGGCGGACGGGCTGGCCACGCCCGAGACCCTGCTGCTGCCCGGTGTGCTGGACGCCGGGCAGGCCGCCGCCACGGTCCGCAGCATCCTCGCCGAACAGCGCCCGGACGGCGCGATACCGTGGTTCACCGGCGGTCACCTGGACCCGTGGGACCACACCGAGGCCGCCATGGCGCTGGACGCGGCCGGCGAGCGCGCCGCCGCCGAGGCCGCCTACCGCTGGCTGGCGGACCGGCAGAACCCGGACGGCTCCTGGTACGCGGGCTACTTCGGCGACGGCGCCGAGCTGGTGAGCAACCCGGCCAAGGAGACCAACTTCTGCGCCTACGTGGCGGTCGGCGTCTGGCACCACCACCTCAGCACCGGGGACGACGCGTTCCTGGAGCGGATGTGGCCGGTGGTCCGGCGCGCGCTGGACTTCACGGTCGGCCTGCAGCTGCCCGGCGGCCCGATCGCCTGGCGGCTCGACGAGGACGGCAGCGCCGTCCAGGAGGCCCTGCTGACCGGCTCGTCCAGCATCCTGCACGCCCTGCGCTGCGGCCTGGCCATTGCCGAACACCTCGAAGAGCCGCAGCCCGACTGGGAGCTGGCCACCGGCCGGTTGCGGCACGCGGTGGCCCACCACCCCGAGCGGTTCCTCGACAAGGACCGTTACTCGATGGACTGGTACTACCCGGTGCTGGGCAGCGCGCTGCGCGGTCCGGCGGCGCACGCCCGCCTGGCCGCCGGCTGGGAGCGCTTCGTGGTGCCGGAGCTGGGTGTCCGCTGTGTCAGCGACCGGCCCTGGGTGACCGGCGGCGAGAGCGCCGAACTCGCGCTCGCGCTCTGGGCGGTGGGCGAGTCCGACCGGGCGGTGGAGATCCTGCGCTGGATCCAGCACCTGCGGTACGAGGACGGCTCGTACTGGACCGGGTACGTCTTCGAGGACGACGCCCGCTGGCCCGAGGAGCGCACCACCTGGACGGCCGGCGCGCTGCTGCTCGCGGTGGCCGCGCTGGGCGGGGACCCGGCGACGGTCGCGGTGTTCGGCGCCGACCAGCTGCCGGTCGGCCTGGCGCCGGAGGGCTGCTGCTGAGCGGTCGGTGCGGACGACGGACGGGCCCGGCGGGAGGTTCTCCCGCCGGGCCCGTCCGTTCTCGCGTGCGGCGGGTCAGCCGCGCTGGATGCCCGAGGTGTCGGTCAGCAGGCCCTGGGTGCCGTCCTGCAGCTGGGCGACCAGGGCGCTGCCGCGCTGGTCCACCGCGAGGTACCAGGTGCCCGGGAGCAGCTCGCCGACCGCGGGGCCGGGCGTGCCGTCCTTCGGGCTGAGCTGGCGCGGGACCGGCACGGCGAACCAGAACGGCGCGAAGTCCGCCGGCCGGGCGGCCTCCGGCTCGGCGGCGGCCGGCGCCGGCGCGGGCTCGGGGGTCGACGCCGCGGGCTGTGCCGGGGCGGGCTGGGTGAAGGGGTTCTCCTGCGCCGGGGCGGGCTGGGTGAAGGGGTTCTCCTGCGCCGGGGCGGGCTGGGCGAAGGGGTTCTCCTGCGCCTGGGCGGGCTGGGCGAACGGGTTCTCCTGCGCCGGGGTCGGCTGGGCGAACGGGCTCTCCTGGCCGGGGGCCGGGTAGCCGTAGCCGCCCGGGACCGGCTGGCCGCCGAAGGTCTGGCCGTTCGCCGGGCCCTGGGCCTGGCCCTGGTTCGCGCCGGGCATGCCCGGGTAGCCGTAGCCGGCCTGCTGGGGGCCGCCGGGGTAGCCGCCGGTCGCGCCGGGGTAGCCGACCTGTGCCGGGGCGGCGGGCTTGTCGGAGAGCAGCGGGGTCTGCAGCACGGGGAGCAGCGGCCCGGCCACCGCGGCGCCGGCCAGCACCAGCGTGGCCAGCAGGCCCAGGTAGGCGCCGATGCTGTGGCTCACGGCCGAGCCGCCGCCGCCAATCGACCAGATCGCGGTCCACAGCGCGGCCACCGAGAACGCGGTGCCCCACTGGTCCAGCCGCAGTCCGAGGATCTGCCGGGTCTTCGCCGCCTCGCCCTGGAACCGCTGCAGCAGGATCAGCGCGGCGGCCGCGATGCCGAGCAGGTAGATCGACGGGAGCACCGGGAACAGGGAGGTGTCCCAGGCGCTGTTGGACTGGCAGCTGTTGAGCAGGCAGACCGAGTAGTACGGCAGGAACGATGAGATGAGAAGCAGGACCGCCGCACCCGCGACGGCGGCGTCTCCCTTGGTGAGAGCGCGCAGATTCACTAACGTTCCCCTCGTTGGTGTGTCGTGGACGGCGTGACGGGCTGTGATTGTACTGACGACCAGCACAGCCGGCCCGGCACCGAGCCTATGGCCCGTGGATTCGGCCGCCGACAGGGGGCTCGCGGGCGGCGGTGTGGCGGAGGCCCGGCCGATCTGGTGACACCGAGTCAGCCGGCGTCGCTGGTGAGGTAGGCGGTGAAGCCGTTCGCGATGCCCTGGGCCGCCTGCTGGCGCCACTGAGGATCGGTCAACCGCCGGGCGTCACCGGCGTTGCGCATGTTGCCGCACTCGATGAAGACCTTGGGTACCGTGGACAGGTTCAGCCCACCGAGGTCACCGCGGGTGTCCAGGCCCTGGTCGGCGACGTAGTCGGCGAACTGCTCGCCGGTGGCGGCCTTGAAGTCGTCCCGGATCAGCAGCCCGAGCCGGCGGGACGGTCCGACGATCGCCGTGGTGTCGGCCTGCCCGGCCATCACGGTGGCGGGCAGGATCACGTGGAACCCGCTGCCGGAGGCCGGTCCGCCGTCGGCGTGGATCGAGATGGCGGCGTCCGCGTGGGCGTTGTTGCCGATGGCCGCGCGCTCGGTGACGCAGGGGCCCCAGGGGCGGTCGCCGTCCTGGGTGAGGATCACGGTCGCGCCCTCGGCCTGGAGCAGGGCGCGGACCCGGTGGGCGACGTCCAGCGTGTAGGCGGCCTCGGTGTAGCCGGCGTCGGTCTCGGTGCCGGTGGTGTCGCAGTCCTTGTGGCCGTTGCCGACGTCCACCTGCTGGTTGATCTCGGTGGTGTGGTCGACGTTGCCGGGGTTGTGGCCGGGGTCGAGGACCACGGTCCTGCCCGCCAGCGGCTCGGGGGCGGCGGTCGCGCTCGGGACGGACGAGGCGGTGGCGGTGGCCGGGCGTACCGCGGGGGTACTGCCGGCGGCGGTTCCGCAGCCGGTCAGGCCGGCCAGGCAGAGTGGGGCGGCGAGCAGCAGCCGCAGGGCGGGGGAGCGGAGGTGCGAATGGTTCACGGGCGCGTCAGATCCTGTCCGTGCTGGGTGACTGCAGGCCGTAGGTGGGGGCGAGCTGGCCCCACCAGGTGACGAACTGCTGCTTGTTCTGAGTGGCGAGCTCGGAGCTGGTGTCGGCGTTCTGCTTGTCCGTGGTGGTCGGGGCCATCCCGCTGCACCCGCTGACACTCCTGGCCCAGCTGGCGTACGAGGTGTCGGCGTTGCCGGCCTGCTGCCAGGCGGTCCACAGGTACTGGGCCGCCGCCGCTCCGCCGGGCAGGTCGTTGAGGTCGAGCTTGCTCAGCTTGCCGAGCAGCGGGGCGAGCCGGGTGACGTCCGAGGTGAAGACCTGCACGTCGCCGTCGATGATGGGCTTCGCCGGGCAACTGGCCACCTGCGCCACCGTGTTGCTGATCGAGGTCGGGGGCGCGGCCCCCGTCAGCAGGTCGTTCAGCGCCTGGGCCTCGGCCTGGGCGTTCGGTCCGGCCGCGCCGCCGCTCGGGACGGCGCTCGGGCTCGGCGTCGCGCCGGCACCGCCGGACGTGGCGCCGGTGGTGGCCGGGGGTGAGGCGACGGTGGGCGGGGGCGCGGCGTTGAGCGGGGGCCGGGCGCTGCCCGCGGTGCCGGAGCCGTGCTGGAGGGCGAGCACGCCGCCGGCGCCGACGCCCACGGCCAGTAGCAGGCCGGCACCGATCAGTAGCGGACCGCGGCGGGAGCCGGGGCGTGGCTCGGGCGTGTCGCTTGGTGGGTGGGTGGGCGGCGCGGGGGCGGCGGCCGGTGGTGGCGGGGCGCTGACCGGCGGCGTCGGGCGGTACTCGGGCGCGGGGGGAGCGGCCGGCATCGGTTGGTGCCCGGGTACCGGGGGCGGGGGAAGCGGCGGCGCGGCCGGGCGGCTCGGGCGCCGGGCGGTGGACTGCTCCGGCTCGGCCGCCGTCGCCGCGCCCGGGCGTTCCGGCCGGACCCAGCCGCCCGCGCCGCCCGCCGCGGTGGGATCCCAGACCGCCGGGATCGGCTCGCCCTGCTGCTCCGTCATTCGCTGGCCCCCGCCTTCACGCCTCGGCTGCTCGGCGGACGCCCGTCGGCGGTGCCGGGGACGTCCGCCGACACCGTACCGGCCGGGGCCTCCCGAGCGGGTGTCGCCGCTCGGGAAACCGGCGTGGCCGCTACCCGAGGGCCGACCGGCGCAGCACCCGCAGCGAGCCGGTCACCGAGACCTCCGCGAAGCCGTCCGCGAGCGCCCGCAGGTAGACCCGGTACGGCGCCTGGCCGCCGTCCGCCGGGTCGGGGAAGACGTCGTGGATCACCAGCAGCCCGCCCTCGGCGAGCTTCGGCGCCCAGCCCAGGTAGTCGCCGGTGGCGTGCTCGTCGGTGTGCCCGCCGTCGATGAAGACCAGGCCGAGCGGGCCGCCCCAGACCGCCGCGACCTGCGGCGAACGCCCGACCAGGGCGATCACGTGCTGCTCCAGCCCGGCGGCGTGCAGGGTGCGGCGGAACCGGGGGAGGGTGTCCATCAGGCCGACCTCGGGGTCGACCAGCGACGGGTCGTGGTACTCCCAACCGGGCTGCTGCTCCTCGGAGCCGCGGTGGTGGTCGACGGTCAGCGCCACCGTCCCGGTCTCCCGCGCGGCGGCGGCCAGCAGGATCGCCGAGCGGCCGCAGTAGGTGCCGATCTCCAGCAGGGGCGCCCCGGTCCGGGTGGCCGCCTCGACGGCCGCCGCGTACAGCGCGAGGCCCTCGTCGGCGGGCATGAAGCCGGTCGCCGCCTCGAACGCCGCGAGCACCTCGGGGGCGGGGGCGCTGCTGGCCAGGGTGTCGGTCATGCTGCTCCTGTCGTGGTGCCGGCGGCTCTGTCCGGGACCTTACTCGATCGTCGTCACTCCCCTTCTACTGGCTGGTAGCCCCCGGGTTCGGGGCGGGTGTGGTGTGCCGCCGGGGCTGGGAGGAGAATCCAGCCGGACAGTACGGGACCACTCCGGGAGGGCCGGCATGCGCGCAGCCGTTCTGCACACCATCGGGCAGCGGGAACTGGAGGTGCGGGACGACGTCGAGGCGGTCGGGTTCGGCCCTGGCCGGGTGCGGGTGCGGATCAGGGCCACCAGCCTCTGCCACTCCGACCTCTCCGCGATGAGCGGGGTGCTGCCGCAGCAGGCGCCGTTCGTGCCGGGGCACGAGGGAGCGGGCGAGGTGGTCGAGGTCGGCGAGGGGGTGGCGGACCTCGCGGTCGGCGACCGGGTGGCGCTCTGCTGGATGGCGCCCTGCGGCCGCTGCCCGCACTGCCGGCGTGGCCAGGGGCACCTGTGCACGGCCAGCCTGGTCGGGCTGGGCACCCCGTCGTTCCGGATCGGCGGCGGCATCGACGCCTTCGGTTTCTACAACACCGGTACCTTCGCCGAGGAGGTCGTGGTCGCCGCCGAGGCCGCGCTCAAGGTGCCGGCCGACCTGCCGTACGAGCTGGCCGCGCTACTCGGCTGCGGGGTCACCACCGGGCTCGGTGCGGCGGTCAACACCGCGCGGGTGGAGCCCGGTGCCTCGGTCGCGGTGATCGGCGCGGGCGGGGTGGGCATCGCCGCTGTGCAGGGCGCCCGGATCCGCGGCGCGGGCCGGATCAGCGTGGTCGATCCGGTGGCCTCCCGGCGCGAGCGGGCGCTCGTCTTCGGCGCCACCGACGTGCTCGCCCCCGACGAGCTGAAGGCGGCGGCCAAAGGGCTGCCGTCCGGCGGGTACGACTACGTGTTCGAGGCGGTCGGCCGGGCGGAGACGGTCCGGGCCGGTTACGGCGCGGCCCGGCGCGGTGGCGCCGTGGTGGTGGTCGGTGCCGGGGCCAGGGACGATCTGGCGCAGTTCAGCATGGCCGAGCTGTTCTACAACGAGAAGCGGCTGCTGCCCTCGCTCTACGGCGGCGCCGAGGTGACCCGGACGATCGCGCTGGCGGTCGAGCTGTGGCGGTCCGGGCGGCTGGACCTGGCCGGCATGCTCACCCACCGGGTCCCGCTGGCCGAGGTGAACCTGGCACTGGAGCAGATGCGCGGCGGCGAGGCGCTGCGGACCGTCATCGAGTGCTGAGCGTGCCGACGGCCCGCTGACAACCGAAACGCCGGGGGGGGGGGGGGGGGGGGGGAGCCGGGGGGGGGGGGGGGGGGGGGAGACGGGGGGGGGGGGGGGGGGGGGGGGGGGGGGGGTCTGGGGGGGGGGGGGGTTTTGTGTGGT